>JASLGV010000323.1 GCA_030149995.1 Pedobacter sp. | reverse complement strand
AAACTCATGAAAATCAATTTCCCCAATGGAGGTATCTGATTTGAAATTGGGTGCTGTATCGCCTAATCGTATGCTCATAATGTTAAGTATTTAATTGTTTTACACAAACTTAATCAATACCACAGTAAATACATAGACTTTATAAACTTTTAACTCTTTATTTTGACAAATAAAAAACGCCGCAGTGCTGGCTGCGGCGTTTTAAGCAAAATATTGTATGGTTAATTATAAACTTTGATCATAAAAACATAATCCTGGAGCTTTTCGATCTGCCTTGTACGTTTTAACCCGGATAAAGAACTTTTCTTATTAACAGTTAGTTTCCTCCCCAGCGAGTCCTGAGGGATGGCACACATGGCTTCCAGAATATATTTTGATTTAATGGCAAAAGCAGCACCATCGGCATCGCTTTCCTTGCCGCTAATTACCCCAACAAGGTTTCCGTTGTTATCCAGCAGCGGACCGCCACTGTTGCCCGGATTAACAGGAATAGAAACCTGGTATTGTGTGGTATCGCCCACAAATCCATTTCTTGAACTTACATATCCTTCGCCCAAAACAGCATCATCTTTCGGATACCCCAACGTATATACGTTTTCGCCGATACCGGCATTGTTTTTCTTAATGGTATAAGGTAAAGAGGCCAATCCGTTAAAATGACCATCGTTTATCTTTAGAATGGCAATATCGTATTCGGGATCTTTGTGTACGACTGTAACCTTAAAGGACTCTCCTTTGCTGTTTTGAATGTAAACCGAATCGGCTCCTTTGATTACATGAAGGTTGGTTAAAATATAACCATTTGAAGAAATTGCAAAACCGGTTCCTCCGTAGTTACCTGGATTGGTATTTTTAGCCGGCGGATTATTTTTGTTGGATTTTATGTCGCGGATAAGGCTGTTTTGTGATTTTTTAATATTGGCTACTTCCTTACCTAATTGTACATATCTGTCTACCTGCTGACTGCTGTGCTGCAAAGAATAAATAGAGATCAGCGATAAAAATATAAACGAGGCAGCCACGGCAACCCACGATCTGTTTTTACGCCACAGCTGCACAATACGGGAAGGATGCGGTTTAACCAGATCGGCCATGCTTTCCACATCCAGTTCTGCATGTATGTTGTTCAACTGCTCTTTTAACTGGAGCTGCGTAGCAAATTCAGACATGCTTTCTAAAAATACCTTATGTGTAACTACTTTATGATCTACGGTAACATCATTACGGCGCAATTGCTCAAAAGCCTCCGCTTCTGCAGCACTTAAATTACCCAGCAGGTAATCTTCAATAATGGCATCTAACTCTAAGTCGTTTCTCATTTCCGTGTTCCTATGCTTGAAAAAATATTTTCTTTAACCGTTGCAGGCATTTATATTTTTGAGTTTTGGCATTATCTGTGTTGGTATAACCAAATTTCTCACATATTTCCTGCATGGATAAATTGTGGATGTAAAAATCCTGAATAATGGTTTTGCAGGGTTCACCTAAGTGATCAAGTGCAGTTTGCATTCTAACAAATTGCAAATCTTTTTCTTCATGCGCCTCTACTTCCTCTTCCACACTTAACACATCCTCATAATCGGTTATGTTACCCGTTTTTTTACTGTTTTGTCCCAACTTTTTTAACCAGATACGCCTGCATACAGAATAAATAAAGGTTTTAAGCTTACTACTAAGCTCAAAATTGCCCGATTTAATTTTGTTATACAGAATTATAATAGCCTCCTGATATACATCCTTCGCATCATCCTCATTGCCATTATTATTCAGGATAAATTGCAAAACCATCGCAAAATATGCCTTATATAATTTATTTAGCGTCTCTTCTGAGTTGTTCAGGATACCTAAAACAACCTCTCTATCTGTTGGAACTGAACTCTTTAAACTGTTATTCACCAATTAATACGTTTTTCTGTAAATAGTAACCCAATATTAGATAAAAAAAATATTTTAGCTGCAATACAAATTTCTACAACCCGCTATTTGGCCTTATCTGACGGCCCCAAAAAAATATTTTATTTTTTTTTAGAATAGTTGGGTTACCTTTTTACCTTTGCGGTATTAACGGTAAATTAATTAATTACTTTAAAAACAAAAAAATTTTAAAAATGAAAAATGCATTCAAATTAGGCTTTTTAGCTTTAGCTTTATCTTTATCAGTAGTTGCTTGTAATTCAGAGAAAAAAGCTGAAGGTGCTGATACTACTTTAACTGATTCTTCTACAATCGTTACTGATACTAACAAAGTTGATACTGTAGTTAAAGATTCAACTGTAAAAGATACAGCTGTTAAAACTACTACTACTACTACTGAAGTAAAACACTAGTCTAATTTTACTTGATAAAAAAATCCCGGAAAATTATTTCCGGGATTTTTTTTTGCATTGATGGGTTACCTTTTCAACTTAAGCGTATAAAGGAGTAAATTAATTAATTTACAATAATCAAAACCCAAAAAAATGAAAAATGCATTCAAATTAGGCTTTTTAGCTTTAGCTTTATCTTTATCAGTAGTTGCTTGTAAATCAGAGAAAAAAGCTGAAGGTTCAGATACTACTTTAACTGATTCTTCTACAATTGTTACTGATACCAACAAAGTTGATACAGCTGTTAAAGATTCAACGGTAAAAGATACAGCTGTTAAAACTACAACAACTACTACAGAAGTAAAACACTAATCTTTTTCAATAAGATAAAAAGGTCTGCCAAATGGCAGACCTTTTTTTATGTCCTGATAATTCCTTTTTCTTAACCTAAAGTCGACCAATTGTAGTAAATTTGCACAAAAACATATTTCGCATAATGAATTTAACCTCACTACAAGCCATTTCACCTATTGATGGGCGTTACAGAAAAACGACCGAAGATTTAGCTGCTTATTTTTCTGAAGAAGCGCTCATAAAATATCGTGTTTTTGTTGAAATTGAATACTTTATTGCGCTTTGTGAAATCAATTTACCGGGACTTCAGGATTTTGATAAAAATCTTTATCCGGCTTTAAGAAAAATACATCAGGATTTTTCGGCTGCCGATGCACTGGAAATCAAGGAAACAGAAAAAGTAACCAACCACGATGTAAAAGCAGTTGAATATTTTATCAAAACTAAGTTTGATGTGCTTTCGCTTCAGAATTACAAAGAATTTATTCACTTCGGATTAACTTCTCAGGATATTAACAATACGGCCATTCCATATTCCATTAAACTGGCCCTTGAAAACACTTACTATCCGGCACTCAACTCACTCATCGAAAAGATAAGCAGCCTGGCAACAGAATGGAAAGACATTCCAATGCTGGCACATACACACGGACAGCCTGCCTCACCTACTAAACTTGGAAAAGAGTTTCTGGTATTTGCTGAGCGCTTAAAAATCCAGTTTGATAACCTAAAGTCTATCCCGAACAGCGCCAAATTTGGTGGGGCTACCGGAAACTTCAATGCACACCACATTGCTTATCCGGATGTAAACTGGGTAGATTTCTCCAATAATTTTGTAAATGAGGTCCTTCAACTGAACCGTGCTCAGTATACCACTCAAATAGAACATTACGATCAGTTCGCAGCGCAATGCGATGCGCTGAAACGTATCAACAACATTATCATAGATTTAGATAGAGATATCTGGACTTATATTTCTAAAAACTACTTTAAACAAAAAATTAAAGCAGGCGAAATTGGTTCATCGGCTATGCCACATAAAGTTAACCCGATTGATTTTGAAAATGCTGAGGGAAATGCTGGTATCGCCAACGCTTTATTTGAATTCTTTGCAGCCAAACTTCCCATCTCCCGCCTGCAGAGGGATTTAACAGATTCGACGGTGCTCAGAAACGTAGGGGTGCCATTTGGCCACACACTTATTGCCATTCAAGCTACTTTACGCGGCTTAAATAAAATCCTGCTTAACGAAACAGCCTTGCATGCAGATCTGGAAGATAACTGGGCCGTTGTTGCAGAAGCGATTCAAACAGTATTACGCCGCGAGAATTATCCGAACCCTTACGAGGCTTTGAAAGAGTTAACCAGAACAAACAGCAAAATAAATGCACAGCGCATAGCTGACTTTATAGAAGGGCTGAATGTATCTGCAACAGTTAAGGAGCAATTAAAAACCATTACACCTTTTAATTATACCGGTATTTTTTAACTAAATTAAATTGACGCTAAACAGACAGCAGTACAACTGCATATTAATCAGTTATTGTTAATTTTGTTTATTCAAATTAAGACAACATGACCATTAACGTATATACAGAACAGACACCTAACCCGGCTACCATGAAATTCATGGTAAATAAACTGCTTATTAACGGCAGTGAAGACTTTCCAACAAAAGAAAGTGCCGAGCATTCGCCCTTTGCAAAAGAATTATTCAAATTCAATTTTGTAAACGGTGTGTTTTTCGCCAGTAATTTTGTAACCGTTACCAAAACCGAGGATGCAGACTGGAGTGATATAGAAGCGATCTTAAAGGAGTTTGTAAAAGGAGCTGTTGAGTCTGAATTAAAGATTAAAGATGCAACAGCAGATGAGGCACCTGTTTTTGAAGGTACTGAAACGGAAATAAAAATACAACAGATCCTGCACGATTATGTACGTCCGGCAGTAGAGCAAGATGGTGGTGCCATCAGCTATAAATCTTTTGACGAAGGTGTGGTAACTGTAGAACTGCGTGGTTCTTGCAGCGGATGCCCTTCTTCTACTTTAACGTTAAAATCGGGCATACAAAACCTGTTGCAACGCATGGTTCCTGAAGTAACCGACGTGGTTTCAGAAGCTTTGTAGTAAAAAATATATTTTCTCTTTAAGAAGCGTTTACCTTACAGGGCAAACGCTTTTTTTATGTATTTCCAATATCAGATGAAAATACCGGGCACCCCGAAAATAATATTGCAAACCACCCATCGACGTATGCTTTAATAACCTCCTGTATAAACGAAAAGCCCATCTGTTAACAGATGGGCCTTGTTTAAAATGTCTTTTACCTAAATAAAATACTTTTTAATGGTTTGAAGCATCACCTCCGTTAATTTTCCATTGGTTGCCAGTACTTCTCTTTTGTTTAGGAAATCATTTCCGCCAGAAAAATCGAATACTTCACCTCCCGCCTGCTGTACAATAAAGCAACCGGCAGCAAAATCCCAGGGTTGCAGGTTATATTCAAAAAAGGCATCAAAACGACCACATGCGGTATAGACCAGATCTGTTGCTGCCGAACCAATACGGCGTATGCCATGTGTTTTTTGCATCAGATCTTTTAAAAGCTCCATATACTGCTCTTGCTTGTCGAACTGGTAATATGGAAACCCGGTGGATAAAAGGCTTGATTTAAAATCAGGATTTACAGATACCTGAATTTGTTTTTTATTTAAAAATGCCGGGCCTCCTTTATAGGCATAAAACATTTCAGCCCGGTTTATTTCATATACAACACCCAATACAGCAGCGTCGTCTTCATACAATGCAACGCTGATGGCATAGGTTGGTATTCCATGAATAAAATTCGTTGTACCATCTAAAGGATCGATGATCCATTTATATGTTTTACCGGTTCTGTTAACGGTTTTTTCTTCTGTCATAAAACCTGCATCCGGGATTAACTTTTCCAGGTTGCGCACCAATCTTTCTTCGGCGGTTTTATCTACATAAGATACCAGGTCATTTAAGCCTTTGTATTCTATTTTATTTACATCGAAAAGAAGTGATTCTTTCCGGATAAAATTGGCTGTAAGTCTGACAATGGATATTACTTTATTACAGAGTAGTTCGTAGTTCATCAATGCTATCTTTCCTATCAAATGCGTTTAAAATCGTGTTAATTAAACTGTTTCCAGCTTATTCTTATTTCTTAACGCATAAAGGCTTAAAATAATGCCACCTACTACCAGAAAAGCAGAAATCATTTCGGCTTGTGTAAACGAAAGGCCAAATACATGATATTTAGAATTTACACGGATCAGCTCTATACAGAAACGTTCAATACCGTTTAAGATCATATAAATTCCAAACATCAATCCTGGTGCTTTAATCTTATCTCTTATTTTCCATAAAAAGGCAAACAGGATCAGACACACAATTACTTCATATAGCGGGGTTGGGTAAACACCTTGTGCAAGCTCATTACAAAACTTAGAGCCGGTACAGCCAGGTATTGGAATGCCTTCTCCTACCACATTATTCGGGTATTTATAAGACCACAACCAGTCTGGCAACCAAGAGAAAGGTTTTGGATGCGGGTTTACGATTCCCCAGTCGCCATCTCCTGATAAATGACATCCAATACGGCCAACTGCATAAGCAAGCATCATACCAGGTCCACCTACATCCAGCATGTGTAAAGGTTTTATACCATTTTTTTTGGCGATGTATAGTACAGCTGCTCCGCCGCAAATTAAACCACCATAAAAGGTTAAACCACTAAAAGACAAAAGTCTTTCGATCGGATGTTGAACAAAGTCGTCCCAGTACTCAAGGTTATCAAAAAATTTCGCACCTAAAAAGCCCCAAATAGCAGCCCATACAATCAAATTACTCATCAGTTGATATGGATGTACCGTTACAACCGTTTCTTTTGGTGCAGGTAATTTATTTTTATTTTTCTCTTTATAATCCCAGTAAGCAAATAAACCTGCAAAAAATAAACCGCCTATCACATTTCCTTTTGCAGACATCAGTACACTTTGTGCATCGCTCACAAACAACTGATAATTTAACAGAGCATACACCAGTTTATAGCCGATTACGAAACCAAAAAGTCCATTCGTAATAAGCTCTGATGTAGTAGCAGGTTTTCCAACCGTAATTTTCCGGGTAAGCGGATGTAATACGCCTAATGCTTCTTTACGTTTTAGTTCTTCGGTAAAAGCCCAATAACCGGCAATAAAAGCCAGAGCAACAAAAACGCCAAATGTATTAAAAGGCAACGGCAGGTTAATGCCAAAAACATATTCTAAAAAATGCGATACGGTTGGAAACATATAATAAACTTTGTTGCGAAGATAGGAAAGAAAGATGAAAGGGTAAAACTCAAGATTCTGACAAAGATATATCCCTTTTTAACCACAACAAAGAGATTATTAATTCCATGACTTCCATGCTTCTGTGGCTAAACTTGATTGCCATGGAAACGCAGAAAATACGGAAAAGATTTTGTTAATTCTTAGTACCTCTACTGCAAAACAATAATTAATGTGCGTGTACTGTTTCCAGTTCTGCCACTTCTACCTCTCCATCTGCAGTTACTTCCAACAATTTTACGGCTTTGAGTTCATTTACCATAACCGGATCATATTTGGCACGTACTTTTACATAGTTCTTGGTAAATCCATGCATGTAACCAGCTTTCTGATCAGCTTCGAACAATACCTCGGCTTCTACACCAATTTGCGACTGGTAGAATGAACGGCGTTTTTTATCAGACAAAATATGAAGCATTTTACTTCTTTCATTACGCTCACTACCCGAAACAACTTCTTTCATTTCGGCTGCAAGGGTTTGTTCGCGTTCAGAATAAGTAAATACGTGTAAATAAGAGATATCCAGCTGGTTTAAAAACTGATAGGTATCTAAGAAATCTTCTTTTGTTTCACCTGGAAACCCTACAATCACATCTACACCTATACAGCAATCGGGCATGACTTCTTTAATTTTAGCCACGCGTTCTACATATAAATCCCTGCGGTAGCGTCTGCGCATCAGACCTAATATTTTATCAGATCCAGACTGCAATGGAATATGAAAATGCGGAACAAATCTTTTTGAAGTTGCAACAAATTCAATAATCTCATTGCTTAACAGGTTTGGTTCAATCGAGGAAATACGTATTCTTTCTATTCCTTCTACTTCATCCAGTGCCTGAACAAGATCGAAGAACTTATCTTCTCTTTCTCCATTCCGGATGCCAAAATCGCCCAGATTTACTCCCGTTAATACAATTTCCTTAACGCCACTTTCGGCAATCAGCTTTGCGCGGTTAACTACATTTTCGATGGTATCGCTCCGGCTTGCACCGCGTGCCAAAGGAATGGTGCAATAAGTACAAGGATAATCACAACCATCCTGAACTTTTAAAAAGGTACGGGTACGATCGCCAATGGAATAAGAAGCGATAAAATTATGGTTAACCTTTTCAATATTTTGCTGGTGCACCACCGCTTTGGGTGCTTTGGTCAGATCTGAAATATACTCAACAATTCTGAATTTCTCTGCTGCGCCCAAAACCATGTCTACCCCTTCTATCTCTGCTATTTCCTGTGGTTTTAACTGTGCATAACAGCCAACAATGGTGATGTAGGCACCCGGCGAATATTTAAGGGCTTCTTTAACTACTTTACGGCATTTTTTATCTGCATGCTCTGTAACGGAGCAGGTATTGATTACATATACATCAGCCTTATCCTGAAAGTCAACCACAGCATAACCGGCATCGGTAAACAGACGTCCGATGGTAGATGTTTCAGAGAAATTTAATTTACAGCCGAGTGTATAAAATGCAACCTTTTTCATGTAGCCTGCAAAGATATAAAAATAGATTTGAGTATGGTTATTTCCGAATGTTTACTTCATGCAAATTACAGTAATCTAACAATACAGTAAGCCGTTATTGTTTAGATATTTTTCTTTAAAAGCATGATGCTGCTGCTATTCTTCCTGCCAGCGATAACTCTTCAGTTCAAATCCGGCTAAATCAAGTACCCTGCTTACAACGGTTAAGGCCATTTCTTCGAGGGTTTGCGGCAAACTGTAAAAAGAAGGATTTGCCGGACAAATAATCCCACCTGCTTCTGTTACGGTTTTCATGTTGTTGATGTGAATCAGGCTAAAGGGGGTATCTCTTACGACTGCGATCAGTTTACGTCTTTCTTTTAAAATAACATCGGCAGCTCTTGTAATTAAATCGTTCGAAATTCCATGTGCAATACGGGCGAGTGTTCCCATGGAGCAGGGAATCACAATCATGGTATCGTATTGTGCCGATCCGGAAGCAAAGGGTGCATTAAAATCATTTTTATGATAAAAGGTAAGACCGTAATTGTTGTAAGCGTCATCTCCAAGTTCACACTTCCATACTTCTTTAGCGTTATCACTCATCACCACACCTACTGCTTCAATCTGATCTTTTAGATTCTGCAACTGATCAAACAATACTTTGGCATAGATGGATCCACTGGCACCTGTAACGGCTATAATTACCTTCTTCTTTTTCATCGTTAAAGCAAAAATAGCGTTTATAGAATTAAATCCATAAAAAAGGGCCGAATACACGTATTCGACCCTACATCTACCTATGAAAAACATACCCTCGAAAGGGTAAGAACAAATATATATATATTTTTATAAAAACATAATTAATTCGAACAAAACAATGCCTTTGTATCAAAAAAAGTAAAAATGTTTTCTCGTGAGGTTGATTGGAAGATAAAAAGCCTCTTTTTAAGTGAGCTTCAGGATAAGCGGCGCTGATGATTTGCAGATTTATGAAAACGCCCATCATCAGAACACCAATACCCTTAGAGTGTTAATTTTTAGATATTACTTTAACTTAACCAGGTTTCTTTACACAAGCAATGCTTGCCTGAAAACCTGTGGTAACTCAAACAACTTTACAAATGTGTTCATGAATTATCTAAAATTATAATTTCCTACACGAAATGCACCAAATCCTTGACATAATTCCAAAACACAGTTTTTAAATTCAAAATTTTGACCCAGAAAAAAAACATGCATTTTTGTATTATTTAAAAGATAATCGGATACTCAAAATCTTTTAAAATCGTATTTTTTTTATCAAAAAGTACTGTTTCGTAAAGGAAACAAGGTTATGTATTGAAAAAAAAGAACAAAAAAGCATAATTAATAATACAAAAATCTTTATAAAAAGCATTAAATCCTTTATAAATAAGCGAAAATCCTTCACAAAAAACATATTGTTTATAAATACAAATTATTGCCGTTATTTTGTTTAAAATTAAACCGTGTATACATGTCATTTAAATGTATTGTAATAGATGATGAGGCGCATGCCATCGAGACATTAAAGGGATATATTTTATCCATGCCGGGTTTTACTTTATCAAAAAGTTATACCGATCCGTTGCAGGCATTAACTGAAATAAGCCGCGATGAAGAGATCGCAGATGTGGTATTTATGGATGTTGATATGCCATTGATATCGGGAGTAGATTTATCTGCTGCAATAAGACACAAAACCCAGAAATTGATTTTCTCTACATCCCATCCACGTTATGCATTCCAGGCTTTTGAAGTTGAAGCAGATGCTTTTTTACTTAAGCCCTTTACATTTGCCAAATTTGCGGCTACGCTTAACAGGTTGTTTCCGGCCCAAACTAAAACCGGAGGTATAGGAGAAATAGAAAAGGATTTTTTCTTTGTAAGGGATAAAGAAAATAATAATAGTCTGATTAAAGTATTTTATAATCAGATTATTGCAATAGAAAGTCTTCAGAATTATATTAAAATCTACACAACAGGAACACAGATTGTGAGTTATATTACCCTTAGTGAAATTAAGGAAGCCTTAATGCAGCAGAATACCTTTATGCAGGTACATCGCTCATTTATTGTATCGAAAAAACATA
>JASLGV010000319.1 GCA_030149995.1 Pedobacter sp. | reverse complement strand
GAACTCATGTATATGAATTTTAAACCGGTTCCAATCGAATATTCGTTTAGTGATATGCTTGTGAGCAAGCAAGTGGAGACCAGTACGGCAACCATCGTATACCGAAATATTGAAGAAGTACGCAACTTGTACAAACAACCCTGGTTTTTAGATTGCAACGCATGCGATAAGTTTTTAAAACTGTATTCAACCTGGGCAACAGGGAAGAAAATTTATGTATTACCGGAAGTGATGAGTTGCTACAGGAAACATCCGGGGGGAATCTGGAGCCCCGTATTGCCAACACCACTTAAGAAAAAACAGCTCAGTGATTTTCATCTTATCATAAGAGTGTTCAGCTATACTTTTTATCAGCGCTTTAAGCTCCTGTCATTTTACCTGAGAAAATATTTTCTTTTTGAAATGAAATACAAAACTTTTGGCCATGCAGTAGGTACCATTAAAACAATTCTGCAATAAGTTATGGCTGAAAAAATATGTTTTGTTATCAGCAGTTTACAAGCCGGAGGGGCAGAGCGAGTGCTTAGTAATCTCGCGAGTCAATTAAGCCAGACAGGGTATGAGGTAACCCTTATATGTTTGAATAATAAGGAAATTAAACATCCGCCAGGTTTAAAAGTTAAGCTGCAGATGTTACTCAGCCGTAAGGAAGGTGCGGGACTTCCAATCCGGATGTATTATGCCTTCCAGACATTCGGAAGGCTCATAAAAATATTGAGAAAAGAAAAACCAGTTTGTGTTGTATCATTTATGACCACGTCAAATTTATGGACAGGTATATGTGCAGGTCTGTTGCGGATCCCTTATGTTGTTTCTGAAAGGACTTCACCAGATTATTCACTCAACAACTATTCAAAACCCATGCAGTGGTTTGCCTTTCAGGTTTATACACGGGCAATAGCTATTGTGGTGCCAGCTGAAAAAATGATAGAAGGTTTTAAGAAGAATGTCCGGTATAAACAACGGGGGAATTTTAAAATCATCCGCAATCCGCTGCATTTTTTTAAAGCTCCCGGAAAAACAGCTGTTCACGAAAAACAATTTATCCTGAGTTCAGGACGTCTTGAATATAATAAGGGATTTGACTTGCTGATTAATGCCTACCATAAACTGATGCCTGCAGATGTAGATTTGATTATAACCGGTGAAGGACCTTATCGCAAAAACCTGGAAGGACAAATTCGTAGTCTGGGGCTTGAGGATAAGGTGAAGCTTGTTGGCTTTACAACAGATATGGAAGATTATTACAGTCAGGCGGCAGTGTTTGTGCTGGCTTCCAGAGTAGAAGGTTATCCGAATGTGCTTATTGAAGCCATGAGTATGGGATGTGCGTGCATTGCCATGGATTGCGAATACGGACCTTCAGAAATTATACAGCATAAATTAAATGGCCTGCTTATTCCAGTTGAAAATACAGCTGTTCTAAAACAGTCAATCGATTTGCTTTTGTCTGATAAAATCCTACATCAGACACTATCTAAGAATGCCAAATTCATTAAAGAAACCCATTCCATGGAGCAGATTGCACATCAATGGGTAGAACTAATCAGAAAGTAATGCTGCGCAAATGTATTTTTTTGGTGTTGCTGTTTGCATACGTGTATACAACAACCTTCAACATTTTCATGACGGGTGTTTTCAGAATTCCGGCTCCGGTTGTGTTTGTTACACTTCTGTTGGTTTTCTATAAATGGCAGGCACGTAAATTTACGTACTGGCGGGAAATCCGGGTGTTTTTCGTTGCCTCCTTTTTATACTATTTATTGGGACAGGCTGATATTACTTCCTTTTTTGCAACGCTGATTCTGATCGTTTGCTTTGCCTTACTCTTTAATTATATAATTGATAACAATACCAGGAGGCTTCACATTGCCATTGGAATGTTTTACGGTGTTTTACTTTTATCGGGTCTGATTATGCTCGCCGATCACCAGACGGATATGACTGCAGTCCGTTCAAATTTAGTTGGAGAAACCATTTTACAATCTCCATCAGGTATATCATCAACCATCTTTACGTTTGGATACCAGCTCGCTGCGCTTACGCCATTTCTGGTTATTGCACCAATTGTATTTAAAAAAATGTGGCCGCTTTCAGTTGCAGCTTTCTGTTTGAGCTTTATACTTATTTTTTATGGCATGCAACGTTCTGCCTTGCTGGCCTTTGCTGGTTCTTTGGCTGTTTTTAGTCTGTTGTACTTTCGTTATAAGTCGGTATTGATTTTCGGATGTCTCCTGGTCACTTTTATGGCTTTTCAAAGTACCATCAGCTCGGTAACGGGTGATAAACAACAGAATATATTGAATAAAAACGAACAAAATCAGAAAAAAAAGGAAGAACGTGGCGGCCTAATGGCAGAGAATATACAGATTATACAGGAGTATCCTTTTGGATTAATGTTTTATGGCAAGAGTTGGAACGATGTGGTACAACACAATTTTGTTTATAAAAGTGGTGGAGGTATTATTACGTCTCATAATGCATATTTAATGTTTATGACCTATTTAGGGCCACTTTTAGGGTTAGTCTTGTTGGTTTTGATGTACAGCAAGGTTGGTAAGATCATATATTATGCCCTTGTCCATATACACGAAAGGGAAAATGCATTGATTGTTTGCCTGTGTTTTTCATTTATCAGTATTTCTGTGAATTCTTGTTTTCACAATGAGTGGCTCCTATCATCCAGCGGACCTACACTGTTTCTTTACTTTTCCATTCTGCAGCTGGCTAAAATCAAGATGGAAGCATCACTTGTGGTAAAATCTTATTGAGTTAGCCCATAACGCTTAAAAACCAAACATTATGAATATTCCTTTTTCACCTCCGTTTATTGATCAATCGGTAATTGATCAGGTGTTGGATACACTTCAGCAGAAGTGGATTACAACTGGGCCCAAGGTAAAAGCACTTGAGCAGGAAATTTTGGATTTAACAGGCAGTAAGGCCGCTGTGTGCGTAAATTCGTGGACATCGGGCGCCATCCTGATGCTTAAGTGGTTTGGAATAAAACCCGGCGACGAAGTAATTATTCCTGCTTATACCTATTGTGCAACCGCTTTAAGCGTACTCAATTGTGGTGCAACGCCCGTAATGGTTGATGTACTGGATGATTTTAACATCGATCCGAAAAAGGT
>JASLGV010000307.1 GCA_030149995.1 Pedobacter sp. | reverse complement strand
ATTTCGGTTCGCTTACCAGAGATATGTTTAACAACCTTAAAAAACTGGATCATGTTTCCATGCATTTTAATCATGAGATACGCGATTTAAAAAGAGATAAACAAGGCAACTGGATTGTAAAACTGAAAAATCTTGAAAACCGCGATAAAAGTAAAAGAACAGCCAAATTTGTTTTTATCGGTGCAGGCGGTGGTTCTTTACCTTTACTCGAAAAATCGGGTATTCCGGAAGGAAAGGGTTTTGGCGGTTTCCCGGTAAGCGGGCAATGGCTTAAATGTACCAACGATGAAATTATTGCCGAACACCATGCAAAAGTGTATGGAAAGGCGGCCGTTGGCGCTCCTCCAATGTCGGTGCCACACCTGGATACACGGGTAATTAATGGCAAACAAGCACTTCTTTTCGGACCTTATGCCGGCTTTTCGACGAAATTCCTTAAAAACGGATCTTTCCTTGATTTGCCAAAATCAATCAAGTTTAACAACATCCGTCCAATGATTTCGGCGGGTTTGCATAACCTCGATCTGACCAAGTATTTAATCGATCAGGTACGCCAATCGCCCGAAGATCGTCTGGAAGCTTTAAAAGAATATTTACCAACCGCCGAAATGAAAGACTGGGAACTGGAGAATGCCGGTCAGCGGGTACAGGTAATTAAAAAAGATGAAAAGCAGGGAGGTGTTTTAGAGTTCGGAACAGAAGTAGTTAGTGCAGCCGATGGTTCGATTGCAGCCTTATTGGGCGCATCGCCTGGTGCATCTACTGCCGTATCCATTATGCTCGATCTGTTGGAACGTTGCTTTAAAGAGCAGCTTCACACAGCAGAATGGCAAAAGAAAATAAAAGAAATGATTCCAACGTACGGCCAGTCGCTGGCTGCAGATGTTAAACTCTGCGAAGACACGCGAAAACGGACATCACATGTACTTAAAATAGAAAAGGCATAGTAAAAAGAAAGAGGTATTCGAAAAGGATACCTCTTTTTATATGAATTATTCTATGTTGCCGACAATTCCGGTGGTAGAACTAAAAACTGATCTTTGAGGTGAATTTTATTGAGTGATTACTTCAGCTACCTCATCAGCAGAAATATCACTGTGTGAGGCTTCCAAAACGCAATCTCCGTTTTTGATTAGCAGAATCTGAGGTGATTGATGAGCCACCTGAAATACTTCGGCAATCTGGTTGGAGATTTCCCGGTAGGCAATCAGATCCAGGAAATAAAATTTAGTAGATTCCGGTATAACAGACCAATCCAATTCGAAATTTTTTTTGGCCATTAAACTAATGGAACAGCGTGTACTGTGTTTGAATATCAGGCTGAAGCCTGCATCATTTTTAATTTCGTTCAGTTGCTCTAAGGATGTTAGCTGGATCCAGGACATTAAAAAATATAATTAGAATCGTTTTGATTGTTAGTCAAACACGAAAATGTAATGATAAGTGGGTTGCTTTATTAATTTCTTCTGCGTTTGCCTTCAGGATACGAACTATAGGCCGGACATAATTTAGAAGAACAAGATTCCAGAATGGTGATGCTGCAAAACACCGCCAATAATAAAATGGCTACTTTTTTCATTTTTAAGCGGTTAAATTTATGTAAATCCGGATGGAGCTTAACTCAAGCCGGATGAAGTCCCTAATTTACAAATACTTTTAACAATATAAGGTTAAATATGTGCAGAAAAATCGGCCATTTTAATAGCTGTTATAGCGGCTTCATCGCCTTTATTGCCATGTTTACCGCCCGCACGGTCTTGTGCCTGTTCTTGTGTATTGGTGGTTAAGACACCAAAAATAACCGGTTTACTGTGCTTAATCCCGATATTGGTAAGTCCCTGTGCAACTGCATCGCATATAAAATCGAAATGTTTGGTTTCTCCCTGTATTACACAACCCAGGCAAATTACCGCATCCAGATCTTTTTTCTTGCTCAGCAGAATTTCTGCAGCACTGGTTAACTCAAAACTGCCCGGAACCGATACAGAAAGAATATTTTCTTCTTTAACGCCATTTGCCAACAAGGTTTTTAATGCGCCATTGTACAAAGCACCGGTAATTTCAGCATTCCATTCTGCCACCACAACACCGAATTTATAGTTTGCCCCATTAGGCACGGTTGTATGTGAGAAATCGGATAAATTTTTTAATTGAGTAGACATATCACAAATATAACGCTAAGTACGCAATGTTAAAAGCTACAGGTCTGTTTTGCATCAATTAAAGTAGAATATTATATTTAAATTGCAGTAATCGTTAACACTTATCTAAAATCTGTCCATTTATGGAAAATGTTATGTTTTCCCATCTAAAACATAAAACCTTATGGTAAAAGCTTTCCGTTCCCTCATTTTTATAGCTGTTTTTATGATATCTGCTTCAAAAAGTTTTGGGCAGAAACAGGCATATGATTTCGAAAAAATGTTTAAAGTGATTGATTCTCTGGCGTTAGATGCAAAACCTAAAGAAGCCCTTCCACTCATTGACGCATTAAATAAAAAGGCACGTCAATCTGGAAACACACCGGAATTAATTAAATCGATTTCTTACCGGATTATGTTTCAGAACTATTTAAATGAAGAAGAACTCGATGTTTTACTCGAAGGACTTAAGGCAGACATAAAGGAGGCACCCCAACCCTCAAAAAGTATTTTGCAATCTTTGCTCGCAGAAATATACTGGAAATATTACAGCGCCAATCTTTATAAGATCTATAATCGCAGCACGATATTAAATGACGAAAGTACAGACATTAAAACATGGAGTACCAATCGCTTTGCAACAGCCATTGTCAATGCTTTTAAAGCATCCTTATCAGATGAACCGCTTTTACAGAATACTCAGGTAGATGAGATTGGCGAACTTTTAATTAAAGAGGAAGATTCGAGATATTTAAGGCCTACTTTATATGATTTGCTCGCGCACCGGGCACTTGATGTATTAAGCAACAATACGCTCGGCATTAACAGTAGTAACGACTTTATCAATTTTAATGATCCGATCTGGTATGCCGATTATAAAACATTTTTAAAACAAAAGTCAGATCCGGCAGACTCCGCTTCATTCTCTTCAACGATTTTAACCATTTATCAGAATTTGATCCGCTATCACCAGGAAAAGCAAAATATAGCTGCTTTAGGTGATGTAGATTTCAGGCGGCTGAAATACTTTAACAGTAGAAATAATGATGAAAATAAGGCTCAGATTTATATAAAATCATTGCAGCATATAGCTGATTATGAAAAAGACCCAAATGTGTTGGGAGATGTTTTGATGGAACAGTTACATACGATTTACAATTATAGAAATAATGATAAATTAGAAAAAGACCGTAACATTGATTATGTGAGTCTGGTTAGCAGGGCAGAAGAAATAAAAAAAATAGCACCCACAAGTATAGCAGCCAATAATGCACAAGGTTTAATTGATGATATTAAGAAAAAATCTCTGTGGAGTGAAATAGAGGCTGTAAATGTGCCAGGCAAACCAATACAAATTCTATACAGGTATAAAAATTTAGATAGTGTTCTTGTGAAAATTTATCGGGTTCATCTGGAATTTGGCGGTATTTATGGTAAAAAAGATTTTACAGATTTTGTTGGAAAAAGAACAGCTTTTAAAGAGTGGAAAGTAATTTTACCAAAAGCAGATGATTATAAAAAACACTCCTTTTTAGATAAAATAGAGCCTTTACCGGTAGGTACTTATTACATAATTTTTCAGAGTAGTGCCGGGGTAAAAAAATACGATACACTTTATAATTCTGTAAAATTTAGTGTAAGTAATTTGGTTTTGTCAAACAGAATGGCTGATGATGGCACGCATCAGGAATACCACTTGCTTAATGCAAATGGCGAACCCTTAAAAGAGGTAGCCATAGAAGAGCAGAAACGACAGGATAATAAGAAGGGGTATGTTACTGTTCAACGCATTGTTACAGACAAAAATGGTTATGCCACAGGAATAAGCAAGCAAGCTATTTACCGGGCTTTGGCGGTGCAGAATAAGGACTCTGTTTATACAAGCTTTTTTAATTTTAATTACGGTGAGCTAAATAAAGAGAAAAAGGTACTCTTCTTCACAGACCGGCCAATTTACCGTCCGGGCCAGACAGTTTATTTTAAAGGCATAATGTTGTCTGCAGAAGATTATAGCAACCGGATTTTACCCAATGAAAATTTATCTGTTTATTTTAAGGACAGCAATGATAAAGTAATTACTGAAAGCAATTTTGTTACGAACGATTTTGGCACCTTTCATGGTTCTTTTACAGTTCCTTTAGGCAAGCTAAATGGTCAAATGAGTATCTATTCATCCATGGGTGGTATAAACGTTCAGGTTGAGGAATATAAAAGACCCAGCTTTGAAGTGGTTTTTGATCCATTGAATCAAAAATACAAACTAAGGGATAGTATAAAAGTTAAGGGTAAAGCCATGGCTTATGCAGGTTATACAATCGGTAAAGCAAAGGTAACATATAAAGTAAGCAGATCAGTGTTTAACGGGCGCTATTATAATAAGTATGGCACAACAAAGCAGGTAGCGCTTGGCACGGTGAAAACTAAAGAAGATGGCAGTTTCGAATTTAGTTTTTATGCAGAAGATGATAAAAGTAATGGTAATTTTAGTTATGAAATTACCGCCAGTGTTACCGACGTAAATGGCGAAACCCGAAAACAGACCAGGCAGATTAATGTAGGTGAAAAAGATATTCAGCTGGCGGTTCAGTTACCAGCAAACTTACTTTTAAGTAACCAGGTGGATAGTATTCCTTTTGGTGTTCTAAATCTTAATGGTCAGCCTATACAGGCCAGTGTACAGGCCGAATGGTATAAACTCGAAGCACCGGGCAGACCGTTAATGCCGAATAGTTTTAGTGAAACACCCGAGCATTACAGCATGAGTAAAGCTGATTTTCGGCAATGGTTTCCAAATGAGGAATATAATGACGAACTAAATTCGAAAAACTGGCCTTCAACAAAACTTAATTACAATCAAATCACAGCCTTAAAAATGGGCGCCGGAGATGTATTGGTTAATCCGAAGTTTATCGGGGAAGGTTATTATAAACTCGTTCTGACAGCGAAGAACGAATTTTCTGATACGGTAAAAACAGAGCAGATTATAAGAGTATACAATGAGCAATTAAAAGAAATTAGAAGCACGGGCGAATGGTTGCTCCCGGAAAAAATCAATATCAATCAAAATGAAGAAGCCATATTCAGGTTGGCCGGTTTCCATGCAAATTCTAAGATTTATTACGACGTATTGTATAAAGACCGTATTATACAGCGGAAGTGGTTAGAGGTTACAACCAGTCAAACATCTTTAAAAATCAAACCTGATCCAAGCTGGAAAGATCAGTTTGCCGTACAGTTTTTGATGGTACATAATGGTAAAACTTATCACTCTTTGCAACGGGTTAATATAATTGATCCGGACAAAATGCTGGACGTGCAGTTTTTGACTTTTAGAGATAAGTTACAACCTGGCGAAAAAGAAAGCTGGAAACTGGCTGTTAAAAGTAAAAAAGGCGAAAAACAAATGGCAGAGCTACTGGCCACCATGTATGATGCCTCCCTGGATGATTTAAAAAGTATGAACTGGGACCAGATAGCAGATAACAGGTTTGAATATGATCTTTTGAAGTGGAATTTTAGAAGAAATACAGCTGTAGCAAGTACTGAATTTTGGTTTTTAAACAGAAATAAATATTACTATTTAGATTACAGGAGGTATGAACGTTTAAATGACGACGATTATTTGAGTGTCTTTAACGGATACAACCGCTCGCATGCTTATAACAATTATTTAGCCAGATTACAGAACGAAAACAAAAAGGGAAATTTAGAAAAAGCCATTAAGGATTTAGAAGCACTTAAAGGGGGAAACAATGTATATGGGGTAATAACCGATGCAAATGGTTTTGCTATAGCGGGTGTTCAAGTGATAAGCGGCAATTCAAACGCGGTAACGAATGCTTTGGGGATTTACAGCATTGCTGCAAAGACCGGAGATCAGATTAGAGTCGTTTTCATAGGCTTTGAATCAAAAATGGTGCGCGTTGGTAAAAATAAACGTTTGGATATTATACTGGAAGAAAGCAGGTCGGCCTTAAATGAAGTAACCCTGGTTGGCGCTGGTAATCCGGGTGGGGGGGAGCAAATTAGAATAAGGGGGAGCGTGAGACCACCTGTTGCTTATTCTGCTGCTGTTGTACCCGGACTGGAAAGCCGGAAAGAGGCTGTTGTTACTGAAGATAATAAAGTTTATGATTTTGTATCTATTAACTCATACGACGAAAAAACAGGCATTCGGATTATAAATGGTAAACCTGTTTACATGCCCCGTAATGTAGAAACCAGGAAGAATTTCTCAGAAACAGTTTTCTTTTACCCGCAGTTAAGAACAGACGAAAATGGTGAAATTAAAATCGATTTTACCGTACCACAATCGTTAACACGTTATAAAATGATGGGCCTGGTACATACAAAAGATTTAAAAAGTACTGTTGTAACCAAAACAATCATTACCCAAAAGCAATTGGCCATCAGCGCAAATGCACCCCGCTTTTTCAGGGTTGGCGATACCATTTCTTTAAGTGCCAGGTTAAATAACCTATCAGGGAAGATACTTAATGGTCGGGCGATGTTAACTTTAAAAGATGCACTAACCGATCAAGAAATTTCAGTTTTTGACCGGAAAACAAAGGCTATACAG
>JASLGV010000306.1 GCA_030149995.1 Pedobacter sp. | reverse complement strand
ATGCGTATCGGTATGTTCTTAGAGATAGCCACAACCGTTGGTGCTGTTCTGGGGGCCATTATAGCTGTATATTTAAATGCAAGTTATGTTGCCGTTATTTTTGGCTGTATCCTAATATTTTCGTCTGTGATGACTTTACGTAAAAAAGTAGATCACAGCAGTACCGATTATTCAAGTAAATGGGCAAAGGTGTTCAGGCTAAATGGCCAATATCCGGATCAGGGTAAAGATCATCCCTATGCTGTTAAAAATGTTCCGGGCGGTTTTCTGATGATGCTTGTTGCGGGTACGCTTTCTGGCTTACTGGGGATTGGCAGTGGTGCACTAAAGGTAATTGCGATGGATAACATTATGCGTCTGCCGTTCAAAGTATCAACCACCACCAGTAATTTTATGATGGGGGTAACGGCAGCTGCCAGCGCGGTGGTTTACTTGCACCGCGGACAAATCAATCCGGGAATAGCCATGCCGGTGTGCATCGGTGTTTTAGTAGGTGCCACCATGGGTTCAAAAGTGTTGTTACGGACCAATACCAATAAACTTAAAGTTGTATTTGCGGTTGTTGTAACCATTTTGGCTATACAAATGATTTATAAAGGATTAACAGGAAGCATCTAATGGCAGCAGAAAAATCAAAAATGAACGATAAAGACATGCAGGTAGTGGTGGGTACATTGCTGCGTGCCGGTGTAATCATCTCGATGGTTATTGTGCTTATAGGTGGTGTGGTGTATCTTTTTGGTCATTCAGGGCAGTCTGTTGATTATAAAGTTTTTACACCCGAACTGGCTTCTTTTTCTTCTGTTGCATCCATATTTAAAGGACTGGGCAGTTTACGTGGTGATGCCATTATACAGTTTGGTATTTTATTATTGATTTTTACCCCAATAGCCAGGGTTATTCTGGCCATCGTTAGCTTTTTTATGGAGCGCGATTATTTGTATGTTCTTATTGGTCTGATTATTTTACTGATTATTTCTTTAAGTTTAAGTGGTGGTTTCACCCATTAAAACTGTTTTTATTCGCTAAGTCCCCATCAATCAGCAAATTATTTGAAAAAATATTCGCTAACTATTTGAAAATTAATAATTCTTTCCTATTTTTGCCGTCCCTTAACGGGGATGTACAATCACCTTGAACGAAGCCCTACTGCTTCGATGGGTGTTAAATTAAAAGAAAAAATGTCAGGAATTATTGGAAAAAAAGTAGGAATGACCAGTATCTTTGATGCCGAAGGAAGAAACATTCCTTGTACGGTAATCGAGGCTGGGCCTTGTGTAGTTACACAAGTAAAGACCGAAGAAAAAGACGGGTATTCAGCTATTCAGCTTGGATATGATGAGAAAAAAGAGAAAAACACAACTCAACCGTTAAAAGGCCATTTCGCGAAAGCAAACACAACTCCGAAACGCAAGCTGGTAGAATTTGATTCGTTTACAACTGCACTTAACTTAGGTGATGTTGTAACCGTTGATGCATTCGCAGAAGGCGATTTTGTTGATGTTGTTGGTACCTCAAAAGGTAAAGGTTTTCAGGGTGTTGTGAAACGCCACGGATTTGGTGGTGTGGGTATGCAGACACACGGTCAGCATAACCGTTTACGTGCTCCAGGTTCATTGGGAGCGTCGTCTTTCCCATCACGTGTATTCAAAGGAATGCGCATGGCAGGAAGAACAGGTGGAGATAGGGTGAAAATTCAGAACTTACAGGTTTTGAAGGTTTACGCTGATCAAAACTTATTAGTAGTTAGTGGTTCCATTCCAGGAGCTAAGGGTTCTTACGTAATCTTAGATAAGTAGTCAGATGGAAGTTAAAGTATTAAACATTTCAGGTAAAGAAACAGGTGCCAAGGTGCAACTTCCTGAATCGGTATTTGGTATCGAGCCTAACGACCACGCGATTTATTTAGATGTAAAACAGTATTTGGCTAACCAACGTCAAGGTACTCACAAATCTAAACAACGTAACGAGATTGCAGGTTCTACCCGTAAACTATACAAACAAAAAGGTACAGGTGGTGCACGTGCCGGAAGCATTAAATCTCCATTATTTAATGGTGGTGGTCGTGTTTTTGGTCCTCAGCCACGTGATTACAGTTTTAAATTGAACAAGAAATTAAAATCATTGGCTCGTAAGTCTGCTTTGGCTTATAAAGCAAAAGACAACAGTGTTGTTGTTTTAGAAGATTTTAACTTCGATACAATTAAAACTAAAAACTATACAAGTTTATTGGCTGCCTTAAATGTAGGTACTCAGAAAACATTGTTGGTTTTACCTGCACAAAATAATAATATCTATTTATCAAGCAGAAACGTTCAGAAAACGAAAGTAATCACTGCAGCAGATTTAAATACTTATGATGTATTAAACGCTGGTGTTCTTGTGTTAACTGCAGATTCTGTTAAAACTTTGGAGGAGGCGTTTGCCAAGTAATATGGAAATTTTAAAAAAACCAATATTAACCGAAAAAGCTTCAGCTTTAACTGAGAAATCTAATCGTTTCACTTTTAGTGTTAACCACAAAGCAAACAAATTGCAGATTAAAGCCGCTATCGAAAAGATGTATGGCGTTAACATCGTAGCAATTAACACAATGATTGTGGATGGTAAAGCAAAATCACGTTACACAAAAGCAGGATTTGTATCGGGCCGTAGCTCTAAATACAAAAAAGCAATCGTAACGTTGAAAGATGGTGAGACAATAGATTATTACGCAACTCTTTAATTCAATAATTAAATTATAACTATGGGCTTAAGAAAATTTAAACCAGTTACTCCGGGTACCCGCTTTAGAGTAGGGGCCAGCTTTACGGAGATTACAGCAACCAAGCCCGAAAAATCATTGGTTGTATCATCAAAAAAGTCTGGTGGACGTAACAATTCAGGTAAGATGACTATGCGCTATATGGGTGGTGGTCACAAAAAATCTTATCGTATTATCGACTTTAAACGCGATAAATTCGATATTCCTGCAACAGTAGCAACTGTTGAATACGATCCAAACCGTACTGCCCGCATCGCATTATTAGTTTATGCAGATGGCGAGAAGCGTTATATCATTGCTCCTGAAGGATTGCAAGTTGGTTCGAAATTAGTTTCGGGCGATTCAGCAGCTCCAGAAGTAGGTAACACTTTAAAATTATCGAACATTCCATTGGGTTCTATTATTCACAACGTAGAGATCCATCCTGGAAAAGGTGCACAATTAGCTCGTAGCGCTGGTGCTTATGCACAATTAGCAGCCCGCGATGGTAAATATGCAACTTTAAAAATGCCTTCAGGCGAAACCCGTTTAATTTTAGTTACTTGTTTAGCTACAATCGGTGCGGTATCTAACTCAGATCACGCAAACGAAGTATTAGGTAAAGCAGGTCGTAAACGTTGGTTAGGTCGTCGTCCGAGAACAAGACCGGTAGCGATGAACCCAGTAGATCACCCAATGGGTGGTGGTGAAGGTAGATCATCAGGTGGTCACCCTCGTTCAAGAAATGGCGTTTTAGCTAAAGGCTACAAAACCAGAGAACTTAAAAAATATTCTAATCGTTACATCATAGAGAGAAGGAAGAAATAATGGCTCGTTCGATAAAAAAAGGACCTTATATTGACCATAACGTAGAGA
>JASLGV010000158.1 GCA_030149995.1 Pedobacter sp. | reverse complement strand
CTAAGATATGTATTTCATAACCTGCATCACCAGCTCCTGTTGAAGCGAGAAAGATACCGCTATTTCCTCTTTCCTGTCCCTTACCACTAATATTTGATGGAATACGCCATTCTAAATGCAGCTGGTAATCTGTAAATTTTTTATTGGTTTCGATGTTTCCGGTTCCTTTTTTTACGGTAAAAAATCCATCATCGATGGTCCATCCGGCAGGTTTTGTAACATCTTTTACCGAATGCCAGGCATCCAGATTGCGCCCGTTAAATAAGATAATGGCATCTGAGGGGGCATCCTGAGGGGTATTTCCAGGTTGAACAATTTTTGGAACAGGCTGCCAGACTTCGGTTTTGGCAGCTTCTTTTACCGGATCTGTTTTGGTTTCCTGTGCAGCAACATAAGTACTCAACAGCACCGGCACCAATAATAAGGTATATTTATTCATAATAAAGTTTACAGTCAATCTTTCTAAAGATAAACGGATTAACTGTAAATAATTATTACGTATTTAATTTATTACGCCAGCTCGTCTACAATAAAGGTTTCAGTAACGGTTATTCCTTCAGAAACAGACGCTGCTTTTTGTTCGGCCAGGTCTTTAACAGGGCAATAGCCCGTAAGCGCCCTGTAAAACAAACCTGCACCGGCAACGGCCACAGATAAGCCGATTACCGGATGGGAAAAAACTTTGCTGATCCCTTTTACAAATAAATAACTTCCCGCTGCACCCGAAAGCAACCGCTCGGATCCCGAAATATTCTGAAAAAGTTCGGGGTATTTCAGTGCTTCTTTTATATTGGAAACCGTTGTATTTAATTCTTTCTCTGTCATAATCATGAGTTTACCTGATAACAACAACAAGCGAAAGGCTTTAGAGTTTTAAATATATCAGATAAAAAACACAAGGCTGCTCTGCAAAGCAAACGTTCTACATGTTTAAAGCAACATCCGCAAAAGTCATTTTAGCTGGCAGCAAGCCGCCAGCGGTTAGCTCAGAATGTCGCGGATATCTTCTTTGCTAAGCGATTTAAAAAAGCTCTCTTCTGTGGTAATCAGGGAGCTGGCCAATGATTTTTTCCGGTTTTGAAGCGCCAGAATTTTTTCTTCAATGGTATCTTTCGCAATAAATTTATAGATAAATACCTTTTTGTCCTGGCCTATGCGGTGTGAACGGTCTATGGCCTGTTGTTCTACAGCCGGGTTCCACCACGGGTCTAAAATAAAAACATAATCGGCCTGTGTAAGGTTTAAACCCACACCACCTGCTTTTATGGAAATCAGGAAAAGCTTAATATCTTCATTCTGCTGAAATTCGGAAACAATATCGCCCCGGTTGCGGGTGGCGCCATCCAGGTAAGCAAAAGGAATGTTTTCTTTCTGAAAATGCGTTTTAAAAATATCCAGGTGCTTAACAAACTGAGAAAAAATCAACACTTTATGCCCCCCGCTCAAAACATTTTCGAGGGTATGGATTACATTTTCAAACTTGCCCGAATCGTGTTTATATGTATCATCAATCATAAACGGATGATTGGCCAGCTGGCGCAGGGCCGTAAGCCCCTGTAGCAATTGTACTTGCTTACGGGCAAAAGTGCCATCGTCCATACTCTGCAGCAAATCGTTCCGGTAGGCAGACTTTGTCTTTTCGTAGTAAGCCGACTGCTCTTCGCTCATGTTGCAATAAAACACCTGTTCTGTTTTTAACGGAAGTTCTGCTGCCACCTGTTCTTTGGTGCGTCTTAAAACAAAAGGTTTGATAATAGACTGTAATTTTTTGGCCTTATCTTCATCTTTACGCTTCTCAATGGCCTGTACATATTCTTCGTTAAAATATGCCTGTGTACCCAGTAAACCCGGATTTAAAAAGGTTAACTGCGACCATAAATCGCCTACAGAGTTTTCTACCGGTGTACCACTTAAAATAAGTTTATGCTTGGATTTTAAGCTTCTAACCGATTTAAAAGATTTAGAGGAAGGGTTTTTAATGTTCTGGCTTTCGTCCAGAATGATGTAATTAAAATAAAAGTTTTTTAATGCATCTGTATCCACCCTCGTTACGCCATAGGTTGTGATAACAATATCGTAGTTGGCAAAATTATCAATGTTCTTATTCCGGTTACTGCCGGTATGTGCCAGTATTTTTAACGAAGGGGTAAATTTTTTCGCCTCGGTTAACCAGTTATAAATAAGAGACGTTGGCATAATAATCAGCGAGGTGGTTTTAATGCCCGCCAGCGCATCTTCTTCATTTACTTTTTGCAGCATGGCCAGGGTCTGGATGGTTTTTCCCAATCCCATGTCGTCAGCCAGGCATCCGCCAAAATTATATTCGCGCAGAAAACTAAACCAGTTATAGCCCGCTTTCTGGTAATCGCGCAGACTGCCTTTAAAATGAACCGGCATCTGTGTATCGGCAATGTTCTCAAAATCCGAAAGCCGTTGAAGCTTGCGTTCGAGGGTTACATTAACCAGGCTGTCTTCGGCCAAATCGTTGATGAGACCAATGTGGTGTTTTTTAAGTTTTAACGTTTTCCCGGTTTCCGCCAGGCTAAAAAGGCTTCCATACTGGGCAAACCATTTATCGGGAATAATGGCAATTTCGCCATCAGGCAATAAAAACTCCCGGCGTTTATGTAAAATATGCTGTTTAAGCGAAAGAAAAGGAATCTGATATTTCCCAAACCAAACAATGGCATAAATATCAAACCAGTCGTTGCCTTCTTTAATTTCGAGGTCTATTTTGTTGGCGCCAAAAACAAAGCGTTTCTGACCTGTTGCCTGTTCAATTTCAAAACCGGCAGACTTTAATATTTCTATGTGTTCATTTACCCAGTTAATGGCCGCGTAGCTTTGGTTTTCGGTTTCGCCAACTACTTCCAGGTTGCTGAAAAGACTGCTTGATTTGTGTAAACCCAGCGAAAGCAACAGGTTAAGCTGTTTCTTTTCCCACTCGGCCGATCGCTTAATGCGGTGAAAAATATACTGGTCGTTTGCCTTTTCGAGCCTTACTGTTACTTTGTGCGCATTTTCTAACGGAAAGGCATATGCACCATATTTAAAATACAGTTGAATCTGCGAAATCCCGCCATCTACGTATAATACTTTGATGGTGGGAATGGCCTCAAATTGCTCCGTTTTTATCTCAAAACCCTCTGCATATACATGGTGCTTTTCAATTAAGGGGGCTACAAATTTTTCGAAATAAGTTGCTTCTGTCGCTTTCGGAATGGAAATGTAACGTTTGTTTAAGAAAGGCTGTAGTTTTTTACCTTCTACTTCCTGGTCGAAAAAGTAAAGTACCCCATCCAGCAGCAACCATGCCGGTTTATTGCTGATGATCTGCGCATCTTTAAACATGAACTCAATACGCAGGTTCTGATATTTGATGGTTGGGAAATACCGGGTTTCGATGTCGTTTCTTCTAAAATGAAACAATATAGAAGCAGGAGAGGTAGCCAGTTCAATTTTACGTTCTACCGGCCAGCCATCCTTATCCATTACATAAAGCTCATTTTTATCTTTAAGCAGCTCCAGGGCTTCGGCCAGTTTTTTCTCAATTTTAGGTCGTATGCTGTCGTAGGTTTTCGCATCAAAAATTTTTAAGAAAAATTCCGACGGACGGATTTGCTTTTTATAGTGCTTCTTAATAATGGCATCCTGTTCAATATGATCTAAAATACTGATCAGTTTATAATCAATATCGGTCAGACATGCCTTAAATTCTTCGGCCGTATGACTAAAAATCCGCTGGTGCGTAAAAGAGAAATCCCCGTTTGGATTTAACTGAACTATATGAGGTTCAATCAAATAACCAAGGTACTCGTGTTTACACAAGGAATATACAATTTTGTAAGCTTTTGAACTGTCTACGCGTAGCATTAAGAAGAATAAAAATTTTTACAAGCTGCTGCTTTTAAAAAACTTTAAACTTACAATATTTTGCAATGAGATCAAAAAAATTACACAAGCCGGCATCAGAAATTATACATTTCTGATGCCGGTTCAATACAGTGCAAAGCGGCGGTTTTATTACAGAGCAGCTGATCGGGTTAGCGCTTACAGGCTGCCCGTTAAGGCGACAAGAAATTCTGTTGCAATTTCCAGGTGCGGAATGTGTCCGCAGGCATCAAATTCGATAATTTTAGCACCCGGAATTTTGGCCGCTGTTTGTTTTCCTAAAAAACGATATTGCCCATGCAAAACCTGCTGATCGGCCGAAAGCAAACCTTTGCCTACAATCGTTTTATCTTCTTTTCCGATAAATAAAACGGTTGGTACTTTCAGGTTCTGAAATTCGTACAGTACGGGTTGTTCGTAAATCATGGTATATGTTAAAGCGGCTACTTTTGCCCAACGCGGATAATCGGCACTGAAGGTTACACCCGAAGCGATGTCGACCAGGCTTTCGTATTCGGGCTTCCAATAGGTAAAATACGAGCCCTGATAATACTTACGAATGCTTTCTGCCGTGTTTTTTAATTCTGTGGCATACTGCTGTTCCGTATTT
>JASLGV010000122.1 GCA_030149995.1 Pedobacter sp. | reverse complement strand
TTTTCGTTAAGTTATTGTTTTCTTAAAATATTTTCTACATTTGGGCCATCATTAGGGGTGCCTTGTTTTTTATAAAACACAAAAACGGGCTGAGATCATACCCATTTTAGAGCAAAAAGTTCAGGGAATTAACACTGCAAGAGAAATATGCAGCACAATTCCTGCCAACCAGATGCACTAAATACACCTGATCCGGGTAATGCCGGCGTAGGGATTGGAGTTATGGAGTTTAACTGAAGTCGGGAGTACCCCTATTTCCGGCAGGTTTTACTAAAACAAAAAAAATTGAAAAAAATTGTACTTATGGCAATTCTTGCCATGGCTTTGCCTTTCTTTGCATTGGCACAAATTACGGTAAACGGACAGGTAACCGACAACCAGCAGCACCCGCTTACAGGCGCGACCATTAAATTAAAAAACCATTCAACTGTTGTAAAAAGCAGCACAAACGGACAGTACACCATTGGCAATCTTACCGCCGGTCAATACACGTTTGTGGTGAGCTTTGTTGGTTTTAAAACCGTCGAAAAAACCCTGGAACTCAATCAAAGCACAGCGCTTAACTTCAGTTTAAATCCCGTAAGTTTTATTGCTGATGAAGTGGTGGTGAGCGCCACCAGGGCCAGCAAAAATTCGGCAACCACTTTCAAAAACTTAACAAAGGCAGATCTTGAAAAAAACAACCTCGGACAGGATTTACCGTATCTGCTTAACCAAACACCTTCTGTAGTGGTTAGCTCTGATGCTGGTGCGGGTATTGGTTATACCGGACTTCGCATCCGCGGCAGCGATGCCACCCGGATAAATGTAACGTTAAACGGGATTCCTTTAAACGATGCGGAAAGTCAGGGAAGTTTTTTTATCAACTTACCCGATTTAGCTTCATCTGTAGATAATATCCAGATTCAAAGAGGTGTAGGTACTTCTACCAATGGTGCTGGTTCTTTTGGCGGCAGTCTGAACATTCAAACCACCACCCGCCGCGATTCTGCCTATGCCGAGCTTAACAATACTTATGGTTCTTACAACACCTGGAAAAATACCGTAAGTGTGGGAACTGGTTTAATCAACAATAAGTTTAGTTTTGACGGCCGCTTATCAAGAATTAAATCTGACGGTTATATAGACCGCGCTTCTTCCAACCTTAAATCTTTCTTTGTAAGCGGTGCATACTATGGTAAAAATGATATTTTGCGTGCCAACGTTTTCAGCGGAACGGAAAAAACCTACCAGGCCTGGAACGGTGTACCGGAAGAATTGCTGCAAACAGATCGCCGCCACAATGATTTTACCTACGATAACCAAACGGATAATTACCAGCAAGATCATTACCAGTTGTTTTACACCCGCAACATCGGCAGTAAGCTGGTAGCCAATGCAGCCCTGCATTATACATACGGACGTGGTTATTATGAAGAATATAAAGTTGCTCAATCTTTGGCCAAATATGGCATCGTTGCCCCTGTAATTAACGGAACAACCATCGACAAATCTGATCTCGTTAGAAGATTGTGGCTGGATAACGACTTTTATGGCGCTACGTATTCTTTAAGCTATACACCTTCCAATAAACTGAATTTAACACTTGGCGGTGCATACAATGAATATAAAGGCCGTCACTTCGACGAAGTGATCTGGGCACAGTTTGCCAATTACGATGGCAGCGGATCCATTCGCCACCGTTACGACGACAACGATGCACTTAAAACAGATTTCAACAGCTTTTTAAAAGGTACTTATCAGATCGATAATTTCAACATTTTCGCCGATTTACAGTATCGCCGGGTATATTATTCTTATTTTGGTATTGATGTTGCCGGTAATCCTGCCCAGCAGAATGCAACGCTTAATTTCTTCAATCCAAAAGCAGGTATTACTTATACAATTAATGATAAAAGTAATGTGTATGCATCGGTTGCCATTGGCAATAAAGAACCAAACAGGCGCGATTTTACCGATTCTAATATCAACAGCCGACCAAAGCCAGAACACTTAACGGATTTTGAAGCAGGCTACCGTACCCAGTTCTCAACACTTTCTTTCGGCATTAATGGTTATGCGATGATTTACAAAGACCAGTTAATCAATACAGGGAAGCTGAACGATGTAGGCGGACAAACCCGTCAGAATGTACCAAAAAGCTATCGCGCAGGTCTGGAATTTGATGGAAAATGGCAGATCCGGAAAAACCTGTACTGGGCAGCAACAGCAACCCTAAGCCGCAATAAAATAAAAGAGTTTACCGAATATATTTATGATGATAAGGACAACTCTTTACTGGTAAATAATTACAAAAACACCAATATTTCATTTTCTCCTTCTCTGATTACTTCCAGTGAAATCGGTTATGGCTTTCTTAAAAATGCAGATATTGCCTTTATAAGCAAATATGTTGGCAAACAATATCTCGATAATACTTCTGCCAATACACGCACGTTGAATGGCTTTTTTGTAAATGATATCCGTTTACGCTACAATACCTCTTTCGTGGCGGTAAAAAATGTAGGTATAAGTCTGTTGGTTAACAATGTTTTCAACAAGCTTTATGAAAACAACGGCGGTACCTATCCATATCTATATGGAGGTGAGCTCTCAAGATATAATTACTTTTATCCACAGGCAACCCGTAACTTTTTGTTAAGTTTGGATCTGAAATTTTAAGTAGATTCATTTCAGCAATACATTCAAAGGGCGCAGGGAATATAAACCTGCGCCTTTTGAATAATATACGGTTACCATGAGAAAATACATCGAACAACTACATTATGTAACATCAGACTTTGCCCGCATCAGCCATATAGAACAGGCAGCACTGGCCTGTGAAGCTGGTGCCAAATGGATGCGGTACAAATGCCTGTCCAAAAATGATACAGACCTCTTATCTGATATACATGCCATCGCCGGCATTTGCGACGACTGGGGTACAACACTCATCGTAACCAAACACCTTCAACTAAACGGGCAGGCAGATATACAAGGCTTTCATATTGAAGACCCTACAGCCGATTTTAAAAAAATACGTACAATACTTGGCAACGATCTTACTTTAGGTGCCACGGCTTATACAACTGAACAGGTAATTGAACTGTCCGGAACAGAAGCAGA
>JASLGV010000116.1 GCA_030149995.1 Pedobacter sp. | reverse complement strand
GTTTACATTTTTTAAAACCTGTGCCGGGTTGCCTTTAATAAATTTATAATCAAATATTTTAATAAAATTCTGATCGGCAAACACGGTTGTACTATTTAACCTTTTATCCCCAACCGTAATTAATTTGTGTTTCAGATAGGTAGAATGGGAGGCATATTTAACACCAGGAATTTTCTCCTGCACTTCTTGTGCCATTATATTAGGCGTCCATGCCCAGCTAAATGTTTTGCCATTTGCAACAACATTCTGATAAACTACATATGTTTTATCGTGGTTTTTATATTGCTTATCATAACTCCACTCGTAAAAAACATAGAGCAACAAAATCATACAGCTGGCCAGTCCAATGGCCAAACCACCAATGTTAATCAGTGAAAAACCTTTGTGTTTCCACAGATTTCGCAAAGCGATTTTTAAGTTTAACTTAAACATAGTAAGTAGGTTTTTAAGGTGTAGAAATCAGGTATAAGAAACTTGCTTTTTACACTATTCATATTTTAATGCATCTATTGGGTTGGCCTTTGCTACTTTAAAGGATTGCACGCTGACCGTTAAAATGGCTATCAGAACAGATAAGCCAATGGCTCCAACAAATGGTAATAACGAAATTGAAACACGATATTCATATCCCGATAGCCATTGGTTTACAATAATATAAGCAATTGGAAAAGCAATCAGATTGGCAATAAGAACCAGCCTGATAAAATCTTTATTTAAAAGGGTTAGGATATTACCAGTACTGGCGCCCAAAACCTTGCGTATACTAATCTCTTTTTTGCGTTGCTCAGCCATGTATAAGGCCAGCCCCAGTAAACCTAAGCAAGAAATGAAAACAGCAAAACCACCAAACCAGTTGGAAAGTGTTCCCAATAATTTCTCGTCTCTGAATTTGGCCTCAAATTTCTCGTCTACAAATCTCCTTTCAACCGGGAAAGCAGGATTAATCTCTTTAACAAGGCCATCAATAATGTTTAAGGATGATGTTAGGTTCTGATTGGGATTTAATCTCAAAATCATATTTGTTTTATCACCGTTCATGGCCATAATTAAAGGAGCCGGTTTTTTGTAAGCCGATTCCATTATATAATCTTTTAACACACCAATAATGGTAACCGGGCGGCCCCAGGTAATCTGTTTGCCAACAGGATCCTTTAATCCCATAATTTTAACCAGCTCTTCGTTTACAAGTACATTGGCTGTATCGGCAAACGCTGTCGAAAAATCGCGGCCGCTCACCAAAGTCATCCCGGTTGTTTTAACAAAATCGTAACCTGCCCACCTAAAGTTTACCAATACGCTTTCGTTGGGATTTTTCCCCGGCCAGTCTACTCCATAACCGTTGTTACCACCCGCTGTCAAAGAAGCACTAAATTCAGTTACATCCGTTACCGCACCTGATTTTAAAAGCTGATCTTTTAGCAAAACCCTTTTTTCAGAACTGTAAAGTTCGCCCTCAACGGGGATTTCGATCAGGTTGTTTTTATCGTAACCGATTGGTTTTAGGCGGATGTAATTGAGCTGACGGTAAATAAAACCCGTACAAACAATTAAACAAGCCGCAAATACAAATTGAAAAACAACTAAAAACTTCCTAACAGATAAAGAAGAATTTCCATTTAAGGTAAAGCCTTTAAGTACCTTAATCGGCTCAAAAGAAGACAAATAAAAGGCAGGATAGCTACCCGCAACAAAACCGGTTATAAATGTTAATGCCACAAAAGTTGACCAGAACCGCCAATCGCCATAATTAATTTGCAGACTTATATTCAATAGATTATTAAAATAAGGCAGACTTATTTCTATAAGGATAAAGGCCAGCATCATGCTGAAAAGAGATAATAAGAAAGATTCCAGTAAGAATTGTTTTATTAAATGGATTCTCGACGAGCCAATTGCTTTTCTTACCCCTACCTCCTTTGATCTTTTCTCTGATTTTGCTGTAGAAAGATTCATAAAGTTTACGCAGGCAATCAGCAGAATGCTAAAAGCCAGCAGTAAAAAGATTTTCAGCTGATCTATTTTCCCGCCTACCGAAACACCATTTTCGAATTTATTATACAAATGCCACTTGGTAAGCGGAAACATCCATGCCTCGCAATTACTGGTTTGATCGTGGTTACGAAAGAAATTTCTTAAGTCCTTATTGGCCGCATTCAGATCACTATTCTTTTGCATCTGAATTAATGTTATGCAGAAATTACTGTCCCAGCCAACCGTTTTGATAAACGGATTTTCCTTCTCAAATAAATTCCAGGGTAAAATGTAATCAAACTGGAAACTACTGTTTTTCGGTACATCGGCCATTACACCTTCTACCTGTAAAGGTTCATCCTTGTTAAGGCTGATAACTTTATTAATTGGATCTTCGCTTCCAAATAAATTTTTAGCTAAAGTTTCACTGATTACGATGCTGTTTGGATTTTTCAAGAGCTGGGGGCGGTTTCCCTTTAAAATCTTATAATCTAAAATTTTAAGAAACTCCGGATCGGCAAAAACACCTGCTTTTTTAAAGTTGTTCTCTTTATAAGTAATCAGCTTAGATTCAGGATCAGACAATCTTGCTACATTGGCCACGCCCGCAATTTTTGTCTGTGCCTCATTGGCCAGTACACCTGGAGTAACAGGAAAACTAAACGTTTCAGCTGCTGTTTTCTGATTGTTTATAACGATATATGTATTCTCGTAATCCGAAAACTGCTTATCGTAGCCCCACTCGTAAGCAACATATAATAATAAAACCATACAGCTGGCCAAGCCAATAGCCAATCCACCAATATTAATCAGTGAAAAACCTTTATTTTTCCATAGGTTCCGTAAGGCTATTTTTAAGTTTAATTTAAACATTTTTGTTGTATCAGGTAATGAATATCAGGTAATGAACCCTTAGCAAAGCTTTGTTTTTTGTTTTAGAATCGCCTTTACCGAATCTTCCCCTACGGGAAGATTTCGGCTGGCTTTCATTAACTAAAACTAAATCCTTTAAAAAAATTAAATCAATTCTTCGTTTCTGCTTTTATTTACTTTTTCAGAGATCACATGCCCGTCTTTCAGATTGATTATCCGGTTCGAGAAACTCGCATCGTGGCTGGAGTGTGTTACCATTACAATGGTGGTTCCGGTTTCATTTAACTCGCAAAGCAGTTCCATTACTTCATTTCCATGCGAGCTATCCAGGTTACCCGTAGGCTCATCGGCCAAAATCAGTTTGGGCTTGGTTACCAATGCCCTTGCTACAGCAACACGCTGCTGCTGTCCGCCCGAAAGCTGCTGAGGAAAATGGCTGCTCCGGTTTACAATGTTCATCCGCTCAATAATTTCATTCACCAGCTTTTTACGTTCGCCGGCAGGCACTTTATTGTAAATAAGCGGAAGTTCTATGTTTTCAAAAACCGTTAATTCATCAATCAGGTTAAAATTCTGGAATACAAATCCCATATGCTTTTTCCGGAAATTAGAGCGTTCGCGGTCGTTTAAGGTTAACAATTCAGTATCGATAAATTTATAACTACCGCTTTCTGGTTTATCCAATAAGCCCATTACATTGAGTAAGGTAGATTTACCACAGCCCGAAGGGCCCATAATAGAAACAAATTCGCCCGTTTTTACGTGCAGGTTAATGCCATTCAGGGCAGTTGTTTCAACCTCTTCGGTTTTATAAACCTTTTCCAGATTTTCTATTTTAATCATGCTATTAAAATTACTTTACGATCAATTCAACAGTGGTTTCTTCGCTCTTTTTCAACTCCAGATCAAATGTCTTTACACCCAGCGTAACATGCGAAATTTTCAAGGTATAATGTCCGGGTAAAAGTGTTAATTTTTGTTGTATATCTTTGCCGGCAAGTCCTAATGCAACCTTATCTGTACCTACAATCTGTACAGCAGAAACTTTAGACGGTTCGCCCGAAATTTTAAACGCTATTATTGCTTTGTCTTTTTGTGTACCCGGAGCCGTATGGCTAATTAATTCCATGGTGGCAGTTACCCCGTTCCGGCTTTCTGTCCATTTAGAAGTTGCTTCCTTTTTGCTTTGGGCAAATACTGCCGGTACACTTAATGTTAAGCAGGCAAACAGCAGTAGTTTTTTTATAATTTTATGGTTCATATCTTTTGGTTTTATACCAGTATATTATTTTTTAATTTCAATTTCATCATATTGGTTAAACTGGTCGTAAGAAGAAGTTATAACTTCTTCATTCTTCTGTAAACCCTCCAGTATTTCATAATACAGGTAATTTTTACGGCCAATTTTTACATTTCTTTTAGTTGCTTTTCCATTATTTACAACAAATACCCATGCGCCCCCGGTACTTTGAAAGAATTGTCCCTGCGATAAAATAAGCGATTTGCTGTTATCAGAAAGTGTTAATTTAGTTTGCAGCGATAAACCTCTTCTTAATCCTTCTGGTGCGGGGCCTTTAAAAACCATTTCTACCTGGAACTGCCCCGCAGTAACCTCCGGAATCACCTTACTTACCAACAGGTTATATGTTTGTCCGTTAAACTCGCAACTGGCAGTCTGCCCTTCTTTTACCCGGTTAATATAATATTCATCTACACCTGCCTGCAATTTATAACCCTGCAATACATCGATCTTACCGATCATTTCATTCGAATTATACGATTTTCCAATTACCGGATCGTACGAAGAAAGTTTACCCGAAACAGGTGCCTTAATGGTCATGTTTTCAATGTTCTTTTTAATCATTTCCAGACTTTCGTTCATCTGCCCCATCGATATATCGATTTGCGAAAGCTGCATTTTACGACTTTGGTTCTCCTGTGCAATGGCTTCTCTGATGATTTTACGTTTGCCCTGATAATATTCATAATCCTGGTTCGATTTGGTAAACTCCTGTACGGTAATTACTTTTTTGCTAAAAAGAGCACTGTCTAACCGGTATTGCCTGGCAGCTGTACGCAGGTTATTTTCAATATCCAATAAATCCTGGTTTAATACACGCTGGTTTTGTTCAAGATCAAGCCTCGATTTACGCAACTGGTTAATCTGCTCCGTTACTGCGGTCTGACTGGAAGTATAACCCAGCATGGCGTTTGAGTTGGTAATGCGCAACAAGGGTGTTCCCTTGGTTACAGAAGAACCGTTCTCCGTAAAAATCTCCGCTACAGTTCCCCCTTCAGAAGAACTTACAATAACAGAAGTTAACGGTACAACACTGGCATTCAGCAAAACAACATCTTCAAAATCTCCATATTGCACTTTACTGATGGTTAATTTTTCGGCATCTGCACGGTATACCTTTTTTAGTGATAAAGTATAGCCATAAATCACCACGGCAATAAATGCAATACTGCCCCCCAATATCATAAAGGTTTTGGAACTAAATTTTTTCTTCTCTATTTTCTTATCCATGTGTACGGTTTACTATTTTGATAACCATCATATCCAAGGGTATGCCAAACAGACCAAACAAAATTAATCATCTCACTAACAGCAACTTACACTTAAAAACAAACTTTAAATGTTCATTTCCGGACAGTTTATGTGCGGCATCGGACAGTTTATTTAATTTAGCACTTACTTTTTCTCCTTTCTCCTGTTATCAGGAGGCTCAATGTTTTATTTTAAAAGCAGATTATGTTAGATGCCAATGTTTTAATAATTGATGATGATGATGACATTCTCTTAAGTGCCCGGTTGTTTTTAAAGCAGCAGGTTAAACAGGTTATTACCTGTAAATCGCCTAAAGAGATCAATGTTTTACTCAGCAAGCACGAGGTAGATATTATTCTATTGGATATGAACTACCAGAAAGGCGCAAGCGATGGCCGGGAAGGTCTTTACTGGCTCGAACACATTCTCTCCATCGATAAAGATTATGTAATTATTTTGATGACGGCATTTGGCAACGTGGAGCTGGCTGTAAAAGCGATTAAAAAAGGTGCTACCGATTTTATTCTTAAGCCCTGGGAAAATGAAAAGCTTTTCGCCACTCTTTCTGCTGCGTCCAAACTTCGCGAATCGACAAGAAAGGTTAAAAAGTTAGAGAAAATACACTCTTCGCTGCAAAAAGACATGAGCCGGGGTTTTGAAAACATTGTAGGCCATTCTGAAGGTATTGAACAACTTCAAAACACCCTTACTAAGGTGGCTCCTACCGATGCAAATGTGCTTATTCTGGGCGAAAATGGTACAGGTAAACAGGTATTTGCGTATGAAATCCACCGGTATTCGCAAAGAAAAAACCAGCCCTTTATGCATGTAGACCTGGGCTCGCTCAACGAAAACCTTTTTGAAAGCGAATTATTCGGTTATGCCAAAGGTGCTTTTACAGATGCAAAAGAAGATAAACCCGGCCGCTTTGAGCTGGCAGATGGTGGTACCATATTTCTCGATGAAATCGGTAACCTCAGTCTTTCGGCCCAAGCCAAGCTTTTAAGTGTACTTCAGAACAGAACCGTAATCCGCCTGGGCGAAAGCAAAGAACGTAAAATAAATGTGCGTCTTATTACAGCCACCAACATGCCGCTTAATGAAATGGTGGTCAAGAATACATTTCGTCAGGATTTGTTGTTCCGGATCAACACTGTAGAACTTGTGCTGCCACCTTTGCGCAAACGTGGCAACGACATCTTATTGCTCGCCAATCATTTTATGCAGGTTTTCAGCAACAAATATCATAAAGAAATCAGGCAGCTGAGCAACAAGGCCCAGGCTTTATTGCTCGAATATAAATGGCCGGGAAATGTACGCGAATTGCAGCATGTACTTGAAAGAGCTGTTATTATGAGCGATGGCCGGGAAATAACCGACAACGATTTACAATTGAGTCCGCAGCGTTTCTCAGGCAACAATACCCTGCCCGATGAAATGGCTTTAGAGGATATGGAAAAAATGATGGTACAAAAAGCAATCGATAAGTATAAAGGAAACATATCCAAAGCAGCGGCAGAACTCGGACTTACCCGCGCAGCCCTGTACCGCAGAATTGAAAAATTTGGAATCTAAAAAGATAAAGGCTTAAGAAAAGTGTAGGTGAAAATTACCAGCCATACGCTTTAAATCTTAC
>JASLGV010000539.1 GCA_030149995.1 Pedobacter sp. | reverse complement strand
AATATCGGTTGTACCACCACCAATATTGCTATTTTTCATGAAGGGATCATCAGACATACAGCCGTTATTCCATTTGGCGGTAACAGTGTAACCGAAGATATCAGGGAAGGCTGTTCAGTTATGCGTAATCAGGCTGAGTTGCTTAAAACCCGTTTTGGTTCGGCGCTGGCAGAAGAGAATAAAGAGAATGAAATTATATGTGTACCTGGATTAAGAGGCCGCGAGCCGAAAGAAATTTCGGTTAAAAACCTGGCTTATGTTATTCAGGCCCGTATGGAAGAAATAATCGAACATGTATACTACGAAATCAAATCGTCTGGTTACGAAAAGAAACTGATTGGTGGTATCGTAATTACCGGCGGTGGTGCTTTATTGAAACACCTGAGCCAGTTGGTAGAATATGTAACCGGTTTAGATTGCCGCATTGGTTACCCGAACGAGCATTTATCTAAATATGAAGATATGCCGAAAACCATTTACGACGATTTGAAAAGCCCGATGTACGCAACCAGTGTTGGTTTGCTGATAAAAGGTATCCAAAAAGCAGAAGAGCTGATTGAAGAAATGAAGCAACCAGGCGTGTTTGTTGATAAGGCAAAAGCACCTAAAGAAAAAGAAAAACGTGGTACGGGATTGTTTGATAAATTACTGGCAAAAACCCGCACATTTATACAAGACGATATGAATGTTAGCGACGAAGATTATCTGAAAAGCTAATTATTTTTCAACATAAAAAGAGTTTTCCACAATTTTAACACTTGTGGAAAACGTATGTGGAAAAAGTGTTAATATTACATGGAGTAATGAACAGGAATTAAGAATTTTTAAACAACTGATTCATAAGATTATGCAGTTTGAAATGTTAAAAGATAAGTCGTCAATTATCAAGGTGATTGGTGTTGGTGGCGGTGGCGGCAACGCAGTAAACCATATGTACCTTTCGGGTATTACCGGTGTGGACTTTATTATTTGTAATACAGATGCACAGGCACTGGAATCAAGTCCGATACCAAATAAGGTACAATTGGGTGCGAGTTTGACAGAAGGAATGGGGGCAGGTTCAATTCCGGAAGTGGGAAAAAACTCTGCTATTGAAAATATTGATGATATAAAAGCCATGCTGGGCAGTACAACAAAAATGTTGTTTATTACAGCCGGTATGGGTGGAGGTACAGGTACAGGCGCCAGCCCGATTATTGCAAAAGCCGCCAAGGAACTTGACATTTTAACTGTTGCCATTATAACCACGCCTTTCTCTTTTGAAGGAAAAAGAAGAAGATTACAGGCAGAAGAGGGGATGGAAGAACTGAAGAAGTATGTAGATTCTTACCTGGTTATTTCAAACGATCGTTTAAGGGAAATTTTTGGCAACCTGACTTTGGGTTCTGCCTTTGGTCAGGCCGACGATATTTTAACAACTGCAGCTAAAGGTATTGCCGAGATTATTACGGTTCCAGGTTATATAAACGTGGATTTTAAAGATGTGCGTACCGTAATGAAAGAAAGCGGTGTAGCCATTATGGGGAGTTATGCAGCCGAAGGCGATGAGCGTGCTTTGCAGGCTGTTGAAGGTGCCCTGGCTTCTCCTTTATTGAAAGATAGTGAAATTGAAGGCGCCCGCTACATCTTGTTAAACATCAGCTCTGGTGCCCGTGAGGTAACCATGGATGAGGTTTCGATCATTACAGATTACATTCAGGAAAAAGCAGGTTTATCTGCCGATTTAATCTGGGGTAACTGTTCAGATGAATCTTTAGGAGAAAAACTTTCTGTTACCATTATTGCTACCGGTTTCCAAACTTCAGAGCAACGTGTTAATGAAGAGAAAAATAAAAAGAAAATTTCTTTATTAACACCAGAAGAAGCACCACTGGTTAGACCTGTAGAACCTGTTAACTCTTTTATACAGCCTAAAGCAGAACCTGTTTATCAGCAAGCAACCGTAACAGCAAAAGAAGGGCCTTCTCAAGCCGATTTGTTTGGAGGTATGTTTAACAAAACAGAAGCCCCTAAAATGCAGGAGCCTGAAAACAACATTGTAAGGCACACCCTGATTGAGGAAGAGCCGATGGCAGAAGCACCGGTAGAAAGCGGATTTGAATTTGAAGTAAAACTGGCTGAGACAGAGTTTGTGTTTGAAACGCCGGTGGCGGAAATTCCAGTAATGCCTGCTTTAGAAGAAGTAGCTGTTGCAGGACTGGATGATGATAAAAACGACGAATCAATGGAAGAGCAGTTGCGTAAATCTAAAGAACGCATCTTACGTCTTAAAGATTTAAGCATGAAATTGCGTACCACCAATGGTTTGCAGGAACTTGAAAATGAGCCAGCTTATAAACGTAAGCAAATGCAGTTACAGCAGGTTCAGCACTCGTCAGAATCACAAGTAAGCCGCTTTACCTTAAGCAATGATGCTGAAGGCGGTACAGAGATCAGACCGAATAATTCCTTTTTGCACGACAACGTTGATTAAGGGAGCTCAAAGATAGATTTAAAGCCTCAACATTATTGTTGAGGCTTTTTTGGCATAAAATTAGGGCATCAGACAACCATATGTTTGTTAAATAGGTTGATATTGAGCCGGGTAAACCGTAAATTTGCAAAAAAAAGAAAAGTACATTAAAACATATTACATTGGATATATTTGATAAAATAACAAAACACATGGGGCCGCTGGGTCAGCATCAGAAATGGTCTCATGGGTATTTCTCATTCCCGCAGTTAGAAGGTGAAATTGCACCACACATGCAATTTCGTGGAAAAGAGCATCTTGTATGGAGTTTAAATAATTATCTGGGTTTGGCAAACCATCCTGAAGTAAGGCAGGCAGATGAGGAGGCAGCAGCCAAATTTGGTATGGCCTATCCAATGGGTGCACGTATGATGAGCGGCGATTCCAAGTACCACGAGCAGCTGGAACAGGAACTGGCTGCATTTGTAGGTAAGCCGGATGCATTTTTATTAAATTATGGCTATCAGGGAATGGTCTCTATTATCGATACCCTGGTAGATAGAAACGATGTAGTTGTTTACGATGCAGAATCGCATGCCTGTATTGTAGATGGTTTACGTTTACATATGGGAAAACGTTTTGTTTACAAACACAATGATATAGAAAGTGCGCGCAAACAGCTGGAGCGTGCAGCCAAGCTGGTGGAAGGAAACAACGGTGGCATCCTTTTAATTACGGAAGGTGTGTTTGGTATGAGCGGTGCGCAGGGTAAATTAAAAGAACTGATCGAGCTTAAGAAAGAATTTAATTTCCGTATCCTGGTTGATGATGCACACGGTTTTGGAACCATGGGTAAAACCGGTGCAGGTACACACGAAGCACAAGATTGTATTGAAGGCATTGATGTATACTTTGCTACTTTTGCAAAATCAATGGCCGGTATCGGTGCTTTTGTTGCTTCAACAGTAGATATAACCAATTATTTAAGATATAACATGCGTTCGCAAACTTTTGCCAAAGCTTTGCCAATGCCAATGGTAATCGGTTTGTTGAAACGTTTGGAGCTGTTAAAAACACGGCCAGAATTAAAAGACCAGCTGTGGACCATTGCTACAGCGCTGCAAAAAGGATTACGCGAACGCGGATTTGATCTGGGGGTAACCGATACAGTAGTAACACCTGTATTCTTAAAAGGTGAGTTAACGGAGGCCACAGCCTTAACCTATGATTTACGCGAAAACTACAGCATCTTCTGTTCGATTGTTGTATATCCGGTTATCCCGAAAGGTATGATTGAACTGCGTTTAATTCCAACCGCCGTACACACACTTGAAGATGTACAGCGTACCTTAGATGCTTTTAGTGAAGTGTCTGAAAAGCTGAAAATAGGCTACTATAAAGAACATCAGTTTGCAACCAGCTAACTGTTTGATTGAAAAATATATACGAAGCCCCTTAGACTATTTAAGGGGCTTTTTTTATTTTAAAAAAGATGCTGAACCATGGTTTTGGTCTTTTTTGTTTATAAAACTGCCGAATGTTAAAAAAAACAGGGTTTTATGTTATTATTTGTTTTAAATAATTGTTTTATAATTAAAATAAACAGTTTAAATTAGGTTACTGTAATCAAAACTAAAAACCTTAAAATAACAGGAGTAACAAAAAATGAAAAAATTCGAAGAAGTGAAGAATTTAGTAACTGCTTTAGAAGCGGATGCGGATAAGTTTTATAGCAAAGGAAACAGCGCTGCCGGTACGCGTTTACGTAAAGGCTTACAGGATTTAAAAAACCTGGCTCAGGCCATTCGCTTAGAAGTACAGGAAACTAAAAACAAAGCGTAAGAATTGCAAACGAGCTTAAACAAAAAAGACCTTAAAAGGTCTTTTTTGTTTTTAATAGGGTATATACTTGTTCAGTTCGGGATAAAAAGATTCTTCGTACTTAACAAGTTTGTTCCGTTCAAAATAAAAGAAATCATACTTTTCCCTTAAGGGATCAAATCTTCTGTAAATACTGGTTCCCTCAATAGTTGCCAAAATCAGCGAGGCCGATCGGTTGGCTTTTTTAAATTCCGTTTCGGTCATCCCCATCATAAAAACAGGTGTTTTACAGCCCAGCATACATACAGCCAGGCCTGCTAAAAAAAGTTTTTTCATTTGTGTGTAGTTTGTGTGTGTTAAATTATAAAGGCAATAATTATGCCTTTAAACCGAAAAACAGACCAGCTTCATTTTTGATAAGGAAACTTTTTAGTTACACAGTTTGCGAAAGAGATTTCTTACCCCAAAAAAAATGCACCTGGTTTTAAGCAGGTGCATTTAAAAGTTAATGAATATGAATTTGCATTAGCGACTTAATTTTTCCACTTCCTCTATAATGGCTTTTTCAAGCTTATCAGATACTTTTACCAATGGTAACCTTACGGTGTCGCCGCAAATATTTAAGTGCTTTAAAGCTGCTTTTACGCCGGCCGGATTACCTTCTGCAAAAGCCATACGTGTAAACTCAACTAAACTTAAATGGGCAGGTAACGCAGCTTTAAAATCGCCGGCTAAACATTGCTTAACCATTTCAGAAAATTGCTTTGGTAAGGCATTTCCGATGACCGAGATAATACCTGCTGCACCCAGGGCAATCATAGGTAAGGTAATTGGATCATCTCCGGAAATTAAAAGAAAATCTTTCGGTTTATCGCGCATAATCTGGTTAAACTGATCAAAACTGCCCGAAGCTTCTTTGGTTGCAATAATGTTCCTGAAATCGTGTGCCAGCCGGCAGGTTGTTTCCGGACTCATATTGCTGCCAGTACGGCCAGGTACATTATACAAAATCAGATCCAGCGGACTGTTTTCTGCCAAAAAT
>JASLGV010000460.1 GCA_030149995.1 Pedobacter sp. | reverse complement strand
AGGATATTACTCGCCAGGTTCTTCTTTTAAACCTGTGGATGCTTTAATCGGACTACAAGAAGGTGTAATTGATCCGAATACAACTTTCAATTGCCCGGGCTACTACATGGCCGGAAACCATAAAGTTAAATGTGAGCACGTGGATGGAAACATCAGTTTAAGCCGTGGGCTTGCCCGTTCCTGCAATACCTACTTCTGTCATGTATTTCAAAATCTGATTATAAAAAACGGACTAAAAAATCAGCATCAAACCTATGAAGACTGGCAGAACAAAATCAGGAAATTTGGTTTTGGGGAAAAATTAGGTATCGATATGCCTTTTGAGAAAAAAGGCAGGTTTTATACCGCCGATGATTACGATAAAATTTATGGTAAACGATGGGGTTACACCACGGTTATTTCGCTGGCCATCGGTCAGGGTGAAACAACTTCTACCCCATTGCAGATGGCAAATGCCATGGCCGCCATTGCCAACCGGGGTTATTATATTAAACCACACCTGATTAAAGGTATTGGCGACAAGAATGTGGTTAAAAAAGAATACATCGTTAAAAACTACGTAGGTGTAGATGAAAGACATTTTGAACCGGTAATTAATGGGATGCAGGACGCGGTAAACAGCCCTTGGGGTACCGCCACACAATCGCGTATTCCGAACATCTTAATGTGTGGCAAAACCGGAACCGTACAGAATCCACATGGTAAGAACCACTCTGTATTTATTGGCTTTGCTCCCCGTAACAACCCGAAAATTGCCATTGCAGTTATTGTAGAGAATGCAGGCTTTGGTGGTACTTATGCCGCACCAATTGCCAGTTTTATGGTGGAGAAATACCTTACAGATTCTATAAAACCACGTGCCAACGGTTATACGGTAAAAGCTTTTGCAGAAACCAATCTCTTACCGCCGATTATTGATAAAACAAAAAAAATAAAGTTCAGCAAAACAGATAGTCTTTCCATTAAAAAAGCCGATTCTGTAAAACGGATAAAAGACAGTTTAAAAATAAAAACAGCCAGCCTTCCGGTAACTGCTGGCCTGAATACCAAAACCAATAAATAAAGCGCAGAGTATATGCAGCAACAAGGAAACCGTTTTTTTTTTAATGTAGACTGGATTACGGTACTCATTTACATTGCCCTTTGTGCAGTTGGTTTTACCAATATCTTTGCCTCTATTTATAACCCTGATAAAGCAGGTGCACTCGATTTTAGTACACTTTATGGAAAACAGCTGATTTACATTATAACCGGACTGGTTTTAGGTCTTTCCATACTTTTATTCGACGGACGCCTTTTCAATGTATTTTCTCCGTTTATTTATGGTGGCACCTTAATATTACTGGTTGCTGTACTGTTTGTTGGCCGAAATGTAGGTGGTAATCAAGCCTGGATTCCACTGGGTTCTTTTCGGTTGCAACCTTCGGAATTTGCCAAATTTGGAACAGCCCTGCTCCTGGCAAGATATGTAAATACCTTTAATCCGAAGTTCAGAGATTTTAAATCCATTCTGGCCGCAGCTGCTATTGTGGCAGCACCCCTGCTGCTCATTATGCTACAGCCAGATACAGGATCGGCATTAGTCTTCCTTGCCTTTATGTTCCCCTTATATCGAGAAGGATTATCAGGTTATTTTCTCCTAATCTTTTTAGGAATGATTGTACTTTTTATTGCCGATTTTTTAGTGCCCAATTATATATTAATCGGTATCATTAGTTCTATAGGTATTTTATTTGCTTTCTTTAACAGAAAAAAGCAAAAAATAGTAATATCAACCATTCTGGTTACCATTGTAGCCATTGGCTACTTATCTTTTGTAAAAGTTGTTTTCAATAAGATATTAGAGCCACACCAACGAACACGTATTGAACTGATGCTCGGTCTTAAAACCGATAACAAAGGTGCCGGATACAATGTAATTCAGTCGCAGATTGCAATCGGATCGGGGCAGGCCACAGGTCGTGGATTTTTAGAGGGTACACAAACCAAATACGGTTATGTGCCTGAACAAAGTACCGATTTTATCTTTTCTACAATTGGCGAAGAATGGGGTTTTGCAGGCTGTTCTGTTGTAATTGGCCTTTATATTTTTCTGCTCTTAAGACTTGTTAACATGGCCGAGCGCCAACGGTCTACCTTTTCAAGGGTTTACGGTTATTGTGTAGCCAGTATTTTATTTTTTCACGTTTTTATCAATGTTGGAATGACCATCGGTATTATCCCGGTAATTGGTATTCCGTTGCCATTAATCAGTTATGGAGGTTCTTCTTTATGGAGTTTCACCATCTTAATCTTTATTTTTCTAAAGCTTGATTCCAACAGGATGGGTTTTATTTAAGAGATCATCCTCCTTTCAAAAACCTCTTTAAAAATAATCAACCTGCCCTAAACTTAATTATGGCAGGCTTTTTTATTAACTGAATCTTCTGTTGAGTAATTCGTAAAACTGATCTACAGTCGATTGCTTTGCAGCCCAATTGTTTTTAACGGCATAATTACTTTGCAAAAAGGCATCAGCAGCTTCAAAACTATTCATCTTATTTACAAGATCGATGGCTTCTGAATATGCCAGATTATAACCATTAAAAAGATCTTTAATAAACAGCAGCTTCTCGTTTAAATTAATAGCTTGCTTTAAATCTGCTATAGGTGGCTTGCCAACAGCTGGTTTTGCCGTTGTTTTTGCCAGCAAATCGTTTAAAGTAGGTGTCTTTTTATCTTCAGCCGGATCTGTAACCGGTTTTACCGGAATGGCACTCGGTGTAAAAATCGGCCGGTCTTCCAGTACAGGTGCGCTAACAGGTTTTTCTACTGGCACCACCGGTTCAGGCACAAACTCCTGAATGGGTGTTACAGCAGGTATTACCTCTTCCTTTACTGAAATTAAAAATGGTTCAGGACCTTGCTCTTCTTCTTCAATTGGTTCACTTTCATCTGTAATTACAGATTCTTCCTGCTCGCGGATTCTCTTTTTCTGGGCCAGGATCTCCTCTTCTTCTTTACTAAGTGGCCGGTCAAAAATATCTGTTACGGTACTTTTTTCAAAATCAAACTGGTCATCGTCCGTTATATGCTTATTTAAAAGAAATTCAAAAGTTTGACCTTCCTGATCTGGCTTAAAAAAATTCTCTTCAGAAGCAGGAATTTCAAGCGGCTCTTCAACAATGTTTTCAGCCACAACCGATGGAGTATTTACGTCTAAATCTATGCGGGCCTCTTGCTCTTCTGCCTCAGAAATCAGGGTGAGCTGATCTTCTTCAACATCTTGTTCAGGTTCGGAAACCTCTACAGGTACTTCCGTTTCCGGGGTTAATTGCAGGGCTTGTACATCAGCTACCGGATCAACAGTTACCGGAGCCGGAATTTCTTTATGCTCCGGCACGGTATTTACAGCTGGTTTGCCTGTATTAAGCTTTTGTAAAATGTGAACATGATCTGAAAGAAAACTGGCATTGGCAAGAAAGAGTTCGAGCTCCAGATCATTCAACTGCGTTGGGTTCTGGGCCAAAAAACCATATTGTTCATTTAATTCGGTTAATATGTTGCCTACTTTTCTAAAAATATCCTGTTGATTCATCATACACTTAAACGACTTTTAACTGATTTATATTGATTGTTATACATTCAAAAATAATATATAATACCGGTTTAGTTTGGTAAAACAAATTACAAATATTACATTTAATTCACTTCTAAATCCGGGATTCTCCCCTTAGAAATTTAGAGCTATTTTAACAATTTACCGTCACCAACTGCTAAAATACTGCTTATTTTAACAGTTGCTAAATAAATATGTTTAAAACGTAATTTCCAGGATCATATTTTAAGCTCCATAAAGTATTATTCCCTTTGTAAAAGTTATGGTTACAAGTTAATATTTTGGGCATCAATCAATTTTTTTACTTACTCTTGTAGCCTAAAATTGATTAAACATGAACACACAAAAAAACCTATTACTTACAGCACTCATCGGTCTTTTAACGTTGAGTATGTCTGCATGCAAAACTAAAAAAGTTGTAACCAAGCAGGAACCTGTAGCAGTTGAAAAAACCACCCCGCCTGTTGAAACAAAAAAGCCTGAGCCACAAAAAGAACGCGAACCTGAACAAACTGCGGTTGTAGAAAAACCCAATTATAATTTCGAAAATATTCAATTTGAATTTAATTCGGATGTACTGAAAACAGCCTCATTTGGAATACTTGACAAAGCTGTTGCTGAAATGAAGAAAGACAACACCGTAAAATTTGTATTAAACGGATATTCTTCTGCAGAAGGTACAGCCGCTCACAACATGTCTTTATCAGTAGACCGCGCAAATGCTGTAAAGTCTTACCTGATTAATGGAGGCATCAGCTCGCAAAGAATTGATATAAAAGGATATGGTGATAAAAATCCTGCTGTAAGCAACAACACAGAGGCTGGCAGAGCTTTAAACAGAAGAGTAGAAATTAAAGCAGCCCTTTAAAATACTATATAATTAAAGAGGTTGCATCTTAAAAAGATATACGGATGCAACCTCTTTTTTTGATCCTGCTAATCCGTTATTTCGATCCATACGGGTGCGTGATCACTTGTCTTTTCCCAGCCCCGAACCTGTTTATCGACGCCTGCCGATAATAAGCGTTTATCTACTTCCGGGCTTAGCAAAAAATGATCTATACGCAGGCCCGCATCACGTCCGTAAGCATTCCGGAAATAATCCCAGAAAGTATAAATTTTTTCATCCGGGTGCAGCTTCCTCAAAGCATCTGTCCAACCCTGACCTACAAGTTCCTTAAATGCATTTCTTGTTTCAGGTCTGAACAAGGCATCATCTACCCAACGCTCTGGTTTATATACATCGAGTTCGGTGGGCATTACATTATAATCGCCAGTCAGGATAACCGGTATATCCCGTTTAAGCAGTTGTGCTGCATGAATGTGCAATCGTTTAAACCAATCCAGCTTGTATTCAAACTTTGGTCCTGGTGCAGGGTTCCCATTTGGCAGATACAAGCAACCAATAACAATTCCATTTACAGAAGCTTCTATATATCTGCTTTGCAAATCTTCCTCATCGCCGGGTAATCCACGTTTAAGTTCCTGTATTTCGAGATTACGTGTTAAGATAGCCACGCCATTCCAGCTTTTTTGCCCATGCCAGATGGCATTATATCCGGCATCTCTGATGGCTTGCTCCGGAAACTTCTCCTGTGGTGCTTTCAGTTCCTGCAGGCACACAACATCTGGTTTCGTTTCTTCGAGCCAGCGAAGCAACACAGGAAGCCTGCCGTTTACCCCGTTTACATTATAAGTTGCTATTTTCATCTTAAAGCCAGTTTAAATATTCTGATGTACGAATATCATTAATTTAGTTTGTCTCTGCCATAAACGCGCGACATAAAATTTAAGTACGCTCCTTAAAACCGGAACGGGAAATAAAGAATGCCTCAAAATTTATTTCAAAATGATACTTACTGAAATTCAAAACTTAAGATTTTTCCGAAAGCTTTTTCTGTAAAGTTCCTTCCAATTGAGTACCTATTTATATAGGGTCGCATCCATTTTTTTATATCTTTGTTACTTAAAATTTAAACAGAAAAAGCAGACTTTTGTGTGTAAATAAGCTTTGATTTATTTTACCAAAAGCGCAGAGACATCAAACCGAACGGTTTGTGCTGATACACAATTTGTTTAAATATTAAATAAGGTTGTTAACCCGGGAAACGTATAAACCATACCATATCTTCATTTCACGTAGAATCGGATTTTAAGAAATCATTTGAGAATACTGCTGTTGGAATGTGATTTTAAAAATAGAGCATGTTATTTAGCGAACAAAATTTTAGAAGAAGAGGAGAATTTTCAGGCAGTATAGAGGTGGTATGTGGCTCTATGTTTTCTGGCAAGACAGAAGAATTGATCCGTCGTTTAAAAAGAGCACAGATCGCAAAGTTAAATGTAGAAATATTTAAACCCAGAACCGATACGCGTTATCACGAAACAGCTGTTGTTTCGCACGATCAGAATTCCATTCCTTCTACTCCGGTAGAAAATGCTTCTGCAATTTTATTATTGGGCACCAATACCCAGGTAGTTGGCATCGATGAAGCACAATTTTTTGACGATGAACTCCCAGAAGTTTGTAATAAGCTTGCGCTAAAGGGCATTCGTGTAATTGTTGCCGGTCTTGATATGGATTTTACAGGCAAGCCTTTTGGCCCCATGCCAGCGTTGATGGCCATTGCCGAACATGTAACCAAAGTAAATGCAGTATGCGTATGCTGTGGCAACCCGGCGCTTTACAGCTACCGTACGGTAGCCAGCAATTCGACTGTGCTGCTGGGCGAAAAGGAAAGCTACGAACCAAGATGCCGCGCTTGTTATCATTCTGCAGCTGATTAAATCAAATAACCTCATTAGAACCTTATGATGTCAATATCTCCACCCATCCATACCATCTCCATTTTAGGTTGTGGCTGGTTTGGAATGGCCCTGGCAAAAAAGCTGGTTGCCTTAGGGTATACAGTTAAAGGTTCTACCACTACAGCAGAAAAACTTCTCATCTTAGAGGAAGAAAAAGTACAACCTTATTTAATTAACTTTTCAGCACAAAATTTACAGACTGATCCCACCTTTTTTGATGCCGATGTCTTGTTCATTTGTATTCCACCTAAACGTAAATCGGTAGAGTTTAGTGAATATCCCGATAAAATAAAGGCCATTTTAACCGCAGCAGAAAACCGGTGTAAACAAGTGGTTTTAATCAGTTCAACAAGTGTTTACGGCGATACGAATAAAACGGTTAATGAAAATACCGAACCTGTTCCGGATACCGATTCGGGAAAGATGTTGTTAGAAGCAGAAGCTTTAATCAAAACGTACCCTTCATTCTCTCCTACAATTATTCGTTTTGCCGGTTTAATTGGCCCGCAGCGCAATCCGGCAAGATTCTTTGCCGGAAAAGAAGGTATTCCAAACGGACTTGCACCGGTTAATTTAATACACCAAAAAGATGCTGTAGGTATTGCCTGCTCCATAATACAAAAACAAGCTTTTGCGCACACGTACAATGCCTGTGCCCCTGAACATCCGGCAAGAAAAGACTTTTATACACATGCAGCCAAACTTTCCGGCTTATCCATTCCGCGGTTTACAGAAGAAAAAAAGAACTGGAAAATTGTGGAAAGTATACGGGTACCGGCTTTGTTAGCGTATAAGTTTGAGGAAAAGCTATAAATAATACTGAGATGCTAACTCAGCAAGCCCAATAACGCTTGCTTAGTCAGATTTTTAAATGCACCCCCATCGGTCTGAATTAAATTACGAACAAGATCTTTTTTTCCTGCCTGGAGTTTCATAATCTTTTCTTCAATTGTATCCGGACAGATTAAGCGAACAGCCATTACATTTTTATGTTGCCCGATACGATAAACACGGTCTATGGCCTGATTTTCGACCGCCGGGTTCCACCAGGGGTCTACCAGATAAACATAGTCGGCTTTTGTTAAATTAAGCCCCGTACCGCCGGCCTTTAAACTGATTAAAAAAACAGGGATGTCATCGCTTTCCTGAAAAGAACGAACCACTTCTTCACGGTTACGGGTTTGTCCGGTTAGGTACGCATATTTAATCTGTTTTTGATCCAGTTGTTTTTTAATTAAATCCAGCATCCCTACAAACTGCGAAAAAATTAATATACGATGCTGGTGCATCTGGCTTTCAACCTGCTCCATGAGTACTTCCATTTTGGAAGACGCCTGAAGGTAGGATTTACCATCTGCCAGTAAAGCTGCCGAATTACACAACTGTCGCAGGCGTGTAATGCTCTTTAAAACATGCATAGAGCTTTTTGGCAGCTCATCTTCGGTTTTGCCCAATATAAAATCCTGAATTTCGCGCTTATTGGCTTCATACACTTCGCGTTGTTCGGGGCCCATTTCACAATAAAGTGTAATTTCTGTCTTATCAGGCAGTTCCTGCGCCACTTGCTCTTTGGTTCGCCGTAAAATGAAAGGTTTTATCTTCTGCTGCAATTCTTCTGCCCGCTTACGATCTTTAAACTGATCGATTGGAATGGCATATAAGTATGAAAAATCCTGCTTGCTTCCCAAAAGTCCGGGACAGGCAAAAGACAACTGTCCATACAAATCGAACGTATTGTTTTCAACCGGCGTACCGGTTAACACTATTTTATTACGCGACTGCAATAATTTCGCTGCTTTGTACCGCTGCGATTCCGGATTTTTAATGTTTTGCGATTCGTCCAGAAAAATATAGTTAAACCGGTGTTTTTTCAAAAAATTAACATCAGAAAGCAATGTCCCATAAGAAGTTAAGACCACTTCAAACTGATCAAAATCGTCAGTATTTATGCCTCTTTTATTGCCATAAATAATTTTAGTTCTGATAGAGGGAGCAAATTTTTCAATCTCTGCCTTCCAGTTAAAAATAAGAGAAGCCGGTACCACCACTAAATTGGTATTACGACCATGTTTTATTTGCTGTGATAAAATAAAGGCAATAATCTGGATGGTTTTCCCCAATCCCATATCATCGGCCAGACAGCCTCCAAAATTAAAATCATCTAAAAAGTTGAGCCAGTTTAATCCCTCCTGCTGGTATGGACGCAGCGTTGCCTGCAAAGTTTCGGGTACCTGAATGGGCAGAATAAGATCATCACCGGAAAATTTTTGCTTGTACAAACTTAATTCCTGCAACATTTCCGGATTCATCTCGGCATCTGTATACAGCTCTTCAACCGTTGCATATTTAATTTTATGGGTAATAAGCCGGTCGTCTGTCCATTCGCCCGCTGTAAAATAGGCAATAAACTTTTCCAGCCATTCTTCCGGTAAAATACCCTGGGTACCATCGTCCAGAGTTACAAAACGACTTTTATTCCGAATGGATTTGTGCAAATGTTTAAGGGAGGCCACCTGCGAGCCAAATGCCACCTTTGCCTTTGTTTCGAACCAATCGGTACCGCTGTGTATTTCAATGCTGATTTCTGCTTTATTTGGATTCAGTTTGTTATTTTTAAGTTTATTAAAACCTAAAATATGAATGCCCTTGTTGCGCCAGTTTTCAAAAGTATCTAAAAACCAGCTTTCTTCCAGAAACCGTTTGCGATGCAGATAAAAAGAATCATTGCTTTCCTGCTCGTAAAAAAAGGGATGTTGTTTTATAATATCTCCAATAAACTGGAGCTCCATATCTTCATCTCTTTCTAACCTGAACAACTGTCCGCGTTTGTCCTGTGATTGAATTTGCTTTTTAGAAAGAACGGGTACTTCAATACTGCCATAACGCATAACCGGCGTAATGAGGATAAAATCTTCAGATTCGGAAAGGTAAATCAGTTTCTCATGTTCCAGATCAAAACCTTTCTCTTCTATTTGTGCCGGACTGGCCTTTTTCAGGTAGCTATAATTGACCTGTATACGACCCTCAAGTGGAATGAGTATCTGTTTTTGAAATTCGGTATATTTTGATTTATGCAATACCAGGTGATTGCTTTGCTTTTTAAAAAATATTAATATCCTTAAAAAATCAGCCTGGGCAACGAAATAGAGCGTATTTTTTAGTTGAATGAAACATTGATTAACCAACAAAAGCTGATCAATCGTATAGATCTTATCGTCGATTTTTATGCGCCCGCTGATTTCAAAAAAAGGATCTGCCTGGTTTACCTCCAGTTGTAAGCCATCTCTTAATATTTCAATATTTACAGGTTTCAGTGTGCCGGCCGATATATTAACCGGTTCTTTCGGGTTATGTAGAAAAACAGGCAGCTTAAGCGGATTTTTAAAAATTGCGCCCAGCATATCGATATCCGGCAGGCTCGACTCCTCATATTGCTGTTGAAGTTGCTGGAATGCAGATATGGCCCCACAAAATTTTATAAAATCAGCATCTTGTCCCTTCAAAAGCAGGTTCGACGGTTTTAAAAGTCTGAGTGGATTTTTAATTTTTCCCGTTTTACCCTTAGCGGCTTCATATAAGTCGACCGTTAGGTGGTTATAATACCGGTGTTTTGCAATAACCAGGATCATTTTATCGGTATCCTGATCCATACTTTGAAAGGGAAAAGCAGGTTCTGTTGCAGGTAAAAGAAGATCTTTAAGCTTATGCTGGGCTTCCGTTCCAAAAGCCTGCAGGTTTTTCATAACAGGCTTAATCTCAACCTGCCCGTTTTCATGTTCAATTTTAAAATGTGCATCTGGATCGGTTTCCTGATCCAATCCATATTGTACCGCTTCTCTTCTTATTTTCTGATGGCGCAGTGGCTTATTGAAAAAAATAAAAAGATCCCCGCGTTTTAAAATATTATACAAAACCTGAGCCTGGTGCTGACAAAGTTTATTTTTAACCGCCGCACAGCGACAGGAAAGTTTTACAGAATATTCATCTTGCTGTACCTGTACAATCGGGAACGGCGCTTCCCATCCCGGGTGGCTAAATGCCCCATAATCAATGGTAAGCTGCTCGGGAAATACCTGATAAAAATCTTTCCGCTCTGTATCTACCTGCTCAGAGAGGTGTTTTAAGATCACCAGGTTACTGAGATCTCGAAGATTAAAATCCTGCAGCACATAATCGAATGGATTTCTCTCTTTAGAAATATAACCTTGACTGTTTTTCATCTATATGCACTGCTTGCTGCTGTAAAAATAATAAAATAAGCACCGCACAAAGACCAGGAAACAGCAGTTTTTTTTACTAAAAAAGCTGATCCTACAGAAAACCTGTAAAATCAGCTTTTAGATTATTTAATAACAGACGGATTAACCAATAATTCCTTTTAAATCGGCTGGAGAATAGTTGATAGATTTAAGTGTCTTATCATCTCCCTTTCTGAAAACCAGGAAAAGACCATCTACTTCTTTATAATAAGATTCAGTCTGATCTTTATCTTTATAGAATTGAATGGTTTGCTCTGCCTCTTCAACAGTTTTGCAGGCTTTACTCATATTAGAGCGGTGCACCTCATCAAATAAAGTTTTAAACTTTTCGCCCAGTCCAAATTCATGAATGGCACCCGCCAATACATATTGAAGATCACACAAAGCATCGGCCACCTCTACCAGATCGTTCTGATTTATTGCTTCCTGTAATTCTTTCAGTTCCTCTGCCAGCAGTGATACTCTTAAATCTGCCCGTTGTTTAGAAGGAATAGCTGGTTTTTCTACAACCGGATGTTTAAATGTATGGTGAAATTCTGCAACCTGGTTTAATGAATTGGTTTCCTGCATATCTTTATTTTTATTTTTTACGGAGCAAACTTAAAAAAAACGCCTTAAATAATATGTATGATTTATAAACATGCACTTACCGTTGTTCCCTGATGACCTTAAAAAATTCTTCCCGGTAAGTATCGCCAATCGGAATGGCCTGTTCATCTATAAAAACCGTATTGCCATCAATCATCCTGATTTTCTCAATGGAAACAATATACGATTTATGAACACGGTAAAAAGGCGGTTGTGGCAGTTGGATTTCCAGTTCCCGAAGTGCCTGATAGGTAACAATACGTTGTGTGGCCGTATAAATGGAAACATAATTTTTTAGTCCTTCGATGTATAAAATATCATCGTAATTTACCTTGATAAACTTATTCTTGGTATCGCCTTTTATAAAAATAAAATCACTTGCCTGGCCAACAGCTGTATGATTTTCTGCCTGTACAGGTAAAACAGGTTCCAGGATCTGTTGCGCCTTTGAAGCTGCTTTGTAAAAGCGTTCGTAAGAAATGGGTTTAAGCAGATAATCCACTACGTCCAGGTCGAAACCTTCCAAAGCATATTCGGGATAAGCCGTGGTGAGAATTACCTTACATTTATTACCACAAATTTTAAGGAATTGTATCCCTGTAAGTTCGGGCATCTGAATATCAAGAAATACCAGGTCTACTTTCCCCTCCTGAACCAGGTTTAAAGCCTCAAAAGCACTTGTGGTGGTACCAACCAGTTCCAGGAAAGGGGTTTTGTTGATAAATGCAGCAATAATATCTGATGCATAAGATTCATCATCAACAGCAAGACAGCGGATCATATGTTAAAATTTAAATTAATCAAAACTAAGAGAAAAGAATTATAGATTTATAACAAGCGTTGTTTTATAAGTATTGCCGTTGTTAGATATCAACAATTCGTGCTTATCCGGGTAAATAAGATCCAACCGCCGGTGAATGTTAACCAGGCCTACACCACTCGAATGATCTTTTTGGGCATGGCTGATTTTATTGCTAACCACAAAACTTAATCTTTTCTGCTGAACAGTTAAAGTAATGCGGATGGGTTGTGCTTCATCATTGATAACACCATGTTTAAAGGCATTCTCAACAAAAGGAATCAGTACCAGAGCGGCTACTTTCTGATCGGACACTCCTTCTGTTTTAAAATCGACAAAAAAATTAGGCTCAAAACGCATTTTGAAAAGTTCGATATAGCTTTCCAGGTAGTCTACTTCTTTATCTAATCTTACCTTACCATCGGGACTTTCGGTTAAGGTATAACGCATTAAATCGGAAAGGCGAAGCACTGCATTGGCCAGCTTATCAGAAACCGGAATGGCCAGTGAGTATACATAATTTAAGGTATTGTATAAAAAATGTGGATTGATCTGCGATTTTAAGAAAGCCAGTTCTGACTTTACCACTTCATCTTTCAGTTTGAGGTTGGTACGCTCTGCTTCAAAGCTCAATTTTGCACCGTAAATGGCAGCCGGGATAACAATAAAAGCCAGACTAAAATAAATATTATCTGTTATGTAGAACCAGGCCGGGGTACCATCAGAGTAATTATGGATGCCAAACCATTTTAAAAATAAAATCTCTTCTATAAGATAGCGCATAGAAATGAATATGGCCATTGTTAATAAAATACCGCCAGTTAACTGCAGTGTTTTTCCACGTTTTAAAAATTTAGGATATACCCAAAGAAAACAAATGTAAAACTCTATGATTTGAATAAAATTCATGGAGTAACTAAAAATGGCCCGTTTAAAAGGTACACCATTTATTAAGTCGCCACCATAAAAGTAGCCTAAAACAAGTATCCAGCAAACGAGGTGAATTAAAACAATGCGTATTTTTTTCATGGTTTAAATCTATCCAAAGCTTTTTAAACAACCTATTTTCTTATGCCAAACCTTAAAAAAATTATCCCAACCCCCGCTTTTTTTATTCCAACGCCGAACATGGCCCAAAAAGGCATTGGGATAATATTTAGAGGGGTTGGGATCATTTAATTTTTAAGCACCCGCCAGGTCTGCACCTTTGGAGCATAATAAAAAAAACACATTATGAATACGCTGTTAAAATTAAGTTTCTCCATTGCCCTGATGATTTGCATGCAAAATGCTAAAGCGCAAAATATTAAAGTGAGCGGTACCGTTACCGATGTAAATAAACAGGAATTAAGCTATGCTTCCGTAGCACTCATCCATTTACCAGACTCTGCATCGGTAAGTTTAAGGGCTACCGGCGAGCAGGGACAATATGAATTTAAAGCAAAACCCGGAAAATACCTCGTTCGGGCTCTTGCCGTAGGTTATCGTAAAGGTCAATCGGCTGCCTTTGAAATTAGCACCAGCGATTTTAACGTACCAACTATTGCCTTAACCCAGCTCAATCAGCAATTAAAAGAAGTAACCATCACTTCAAAAATGCCGGTTATCAGTCAGAAAGCCGACCGGGTGATTGTAAATGTAGAACAGATGAACACTGCTGGCGACAACGCACTGGAAGTTTTAAGCCGCGCACCCGGCGTTAAACTGGATAAAGATGAAAATATTATTTTGAAAGGAAAGGCCGGTATTAATGTAATGATTGATGGAAAAATGAGCTATATGAGTGGTACTGAGCTTACAACATATTTAAAATCTCTGCCAGCAGATGCCTTAAGTAAACTCGAATTGATTTCCAATCCACCTTCTTCTTTTGATGCAGCAGGAACCGGGGGCATCATCAACATTAAACTGAAAAGAAATAAAATACAAGGTTTTAACGGAAATATGAATTTAGGTGGCGGATATGGAAAATACGGAAAAATTAACGGTGGTACAAACCTCAATTACAATACAGGGAAAGTAAGTACTTTTCTCCGGTTAAATGCAAGTAGCTACGAATCTTATAATCGTTTAACTTTAAAACGAACCATCGGCGATGAGCAGTACAACCAGGTTAACTTCTGGCATCCTAAAACCAACAGTCTTAATTTCTCCACTGGTGCCGATTATTTTATAAATGATAAACATACACTTGGCTTTATGGTAAAAGGTTACACTGCACCTGAAAAAACCAAAGTAAACAGCAGCTCGGTCAACTACAATGCACAGGGTGCACAGGCCGGCGGAACAGAAATGTTTAATCCGCAAGACAATACAGAAAAAAACCATGCTGTTAATTTAAATTACCGCTTTAAAACCGATACACTCGGAGGTGAACTGGGTTTCGATGCCGATTATGTACAATATGATAACAGTAAGAATGAAACTTTTGTTAATACTTACCTGGATGCATCCGGCAACGCAATTGGATTACCGGTTAATTTACGTAACCAGGGTGCATGTAATGTATCTATTTATGCCCTTAAAGCCGATTATTCGCTCAATTTTTCTAAACGTTTAAAAATGGAGACCGGTTTAAAAAGCAGCTGGGTTGAATCGAAAAGTGATGTACGTTTCGATTCTTTAAAAAATGAAAACTGGATCAACGACCCAGGAAGAACCAATGTATTTTCTTACCGTGAAAACATCAACGCCGCCTACCTTTCTTTAGATCAGACATTCGACAACATACAAATAAAAGGTGGCTTACGTGCTGAACAAACAATTGGCAAAGGTGTATCATCCGGTACCAGCACTTTAATTGACCGTAAGTACTGGAAATTATTTCCAACTTTATTTGTATCGTGGAAGCTCGACTCTAATAATCTGGTTACAGGTGCTTACCGTAAAAGTGTAAACAGACCTTCGTACAGAAGCTTAAATCCATTTACTTTTTACAGCGATCCTTACACCGCTTTACAGGGCAATCCATTGTTGCAGCCTTCATATTCAAACAGCTATGAATTTAATTACAGCTATAAAGATTTCAGAATTTTAACTTTCAGCTATTCAAGAGCCAATGGTTTTATCTCAGAAGTAATTTACCAGAACAACCTTAATAAAGAGAGCATTTCCAGACCAGAAAACTTAAACCGTACCACCAATTTATACCTGTCTACAGGTAGTCCTTTTAATGTAACCAAATGGTGGAACACCAATACCGATTTTTCGGTTTCTTACAACAAAACACAATCGCCTGTACAAGGAAATGGTTTCAATGCAACCTCCTGGAGTTGGTCTGTAAGTACCGATAATACCATTACCTTACCTAAAAATTACAGCCTGTCTGTTTATGCCTATTACGATTCGCCTAATGTTTCAGGTTTATTCCACAGCTTAGAAAGTTCGCAAATAAATGTAGGGGCGAAAAAAGTATTCTGGAAAAAGAATGCCACCCTCGCGCTCAAAGTAAATGACATTATGAACAAAAGTAAGTTCAGAGCCAATTTACAATACAACAACATCAATACCTTCTGGCAAAACGAATGGGAAAGCCGCAAGATTTCATTGAGCTTTACCTATAAGTTCGGCAACATGAAGATTAAAACTGCACGCAACAGAAAAACAGGAACCGGCGAAGAGGAAAGCAGGGCTGGCGGCTAAGAAATTACAATTCCAGTAACATCCATATATTACAGGCAAAATGGCCTGAATTACCCAAAGGGCCGGATAAAGCTTTAAATCCGGCCTTTTCGTACATACCAATGGCTGTAGAAAGTTCCGGAAAAGATTCGAGGTAAATTTTCTTATATCCCAGCTGCTGAGCAGTTTCTATGCTTTTCTGCATTAACAATTTGCCCAGGCCTTTCCCCCTCGCCTGATTAGACAAATAAAACTTAACCAGTTCCACACATCCTTCCGGTAAACCATCTGTTGGATAAATACCGCAACCACCAAGCAAAACACCTTCTTCTTCGGCAAGCCAATAACCGGATCCAGCCTGCTTAAATACATCCGAAAGATGGTCTGTTGTAGGGTCTGTATAAACGGTACCCGGTTTATCGATTTTAAATTCTCTAAAAACGGCACGAATCAGGCTGGCTAATTCTTTGTTATCGGTTTCTTCTATTTTTCTGATTTTAAGGTTCATTGTCTCTATATGTTTAGCTAAACAACATAATATACATTTTATGTTTTCTTAATATGCCAAAGATATATTTACTCATATTTAATCAAAAACATGAATCAATTTTTTAGCCTCTTTATTCCGAAAGACCAGATCTTTCATCCTTTATTTGAAACGGGTGCCATTAACCTTTCCAACATTGCAGCCGCTCTTGTACAATTTATCCGTTCGGAAGATAAAGAGGTGAAAGCACGCCTGGCAAATGAAATTAAAACATTAGAACTCATTGGTGATAAGGCAACCGATTCGATCTATGAAGAATTAAATAAAAAATTTATCGTTCCTTTCGATAAACAGGACATTCATGCCCTCGCAACGAAAATTGACGACATTGCCGACGATATTCTGGCAATTGTAATGAACACCGAACTTTATCAACTCAATACCTCGAGCCAGACCATGCTGCAACTGGCCGAAATTATTGAAACCATGTGTAAACAGCTTGAGACAGCGATAAAAGAGATCAAAGATTTTAAAAACAAACAGCTCATTATTGACATCTGTAAAGAGGTGGGACAGTTAGAAAGTAAAGCAGACCGCCTGTACGAGCAAGCCATTTCCATTCTGTTTGATGTAGAACAAGACGCCATTCCCCTCATCAGACAGTCTGAAATCTTATCGCAGCTGGAAAGAACTACCGATAAATGCGACGATCTGGCAAATGTGATTGAAGCCATCTTCATAAAAAATGCCTGATTTTTAGGTACCTGAAATGCGCCTTTCTATAAAGCCTGAAATAGTTTTGCTATTTTGGCGTTATGAATAACATGAAGCAAAAAGTATTACTTTTCCTTTTAACATTTTCCATATTAAGTTGTGGAGTTAACAGGCAAACCCAGCAATTAAAAGCACTTGGAGACTGCACCTATAAAATTACCAGTTTACAGCAGGTGAGCATAGCGGGTACAGATGTTAAAAGATTAATTGAACAACAGGATTTTAACATCGGCAACTTGCCGGGTGTGGCACTGGGTCTTCTCAGGAAAGACATTCCTTTAAAAGCAAACCTGAACCTGGAAATTTCAAACCCATCGGCCAATGTTGCAGCCATCAATCAGTTTGAATATAAGGTGTTGGTAAACAATTCTGAACTTCTGGAGGGCTTTGTCAACCAGCCGGTACGTGTTTTACAGGGACAAACCGTTCAGGTACCCGTACAGTTGAACACCAACATATACGGACTGATTAACAATACCAGCCTGATAAACGATATTATAAAAGCAGCACAAAAGGGAAGCAATAAAGACGAGAAACTTGGCTTGCTAACCATTAAAATCAGACCCACCTTTTTATTGGGTAATACACCGGTAAAATACCCGGGTTACATCACCATAAACAAAGAGGTAAGCAGCAAAATATTACTGTAGAAACAACAATCGCTCCATGCACGATGTGTGGTGGAGCGATTGTTGTTATTTCAGGAACCTGTTTATCCGATCAACAGGTTTTAATGTCTTTTTATGGTTGATCTAACCATCCCTCTGAAATTTCCGGCATCTATGCTGTTTGCCGATTGCCTGATATCTGCTAAAGATAAACCATTGGTGGCCGAAATACTGTTTGCCGTTGTGGCAACTTTAGCTTGGGGTGCATTGAAACTGCCCGTCTTTGCATATTGAAGGGCATAAGCCAGTAAAGTTTCAGAATCATCGCCCCATGCTTTCCGGTTATCTTCGCCCGATTCTTTATCGACCGTCATACCTGCATAATATCCTCCGGCCCCTACCTGATTTTTAGTCTCGAATTCCGGAACATATAAATCCAGTTTATCAATCCGGATCGGGAAAAAACCTACTGGTTTTCCATAGGTTGTCTGACCGATTAATTTCACATCCATTACCGGACGTAAGCAGTTAATGGTTAGCTCACTTGCCGATGCTGTTAAACCCGACACAATAAAATATACCCGGCTGATGTTGAGCGAACCTGCTTTAGCAAATTTCTCTATATTCTCTGCTGATGTTGGAGAATAATCTACATCAGCATAGCTGACATACTTTCCGTTGATGGTATTGCTAAACAGCTGAAGTTTTCCATTCTCATCCAGCAGCGGTTGATTTTTCAAAACTGAAGCTCTGCGTTGTGCCGTCGTTAAATTTGTTAGATAATCGCTGTAATAATAGGTAAACATGGTATTTCCTGTTTGTGCTGCCGGTGCCATCAGATTAATCAGTTCTGAGGCCGTAGAGATATAGCCCCCGCCATTGTAGCGCAGATCGACAATCATTTCAGAAACCCCCTGTGCAGCAAAATTACTAAAGGCTGATACCAGATCGGCGGTAGCATCCTCTGTAAAACTGTTAAAAACAAGATACCCTACTTTCTTCGTTCCGGCGGTATAAACACCTTTATACAAGATCGGGTTTACCTTGTAAGAATTTCGTGTAACCACTACATTTTTGGAAGTACCATTCAGATCTGTAAACGTTAGGCTGATGCTCGCAGCCGTTCCAAAAATAGCGCTGTTCAGATAGTTTACATTGGTACTGTTATAAGATATATTGGTACGACCATTTACACTGGTAACTTTACAGCCCCTGGTTAAACCCTGCTGGTCGGCTGGCGAACCGGGATATACATAAGTAACCCTTAAATCATCAGCCGTGTAATAGTTAACAGAAAAACCATAATCGTTGTTTGTTCCGTTGAGATCTGCCCTCAGGCTACTGGCTTTGCCAGAATTATCCAAATAATCTATAAAAGAATATTTTGGTCTGGTGCTGTTTGCTACATATTCATAAGGTTTACCCGTTTGGGGGTTGTTAGAATACTGTGTAAGTGCATATAACTCTGTTTCGTTGCTGCTGAAGTTCCGGGGTTTAAAAGTATCGTAACCTGGCAATGAGTTATACCAATAGTAAAGTTCCTTGGAATATAAGAAAATAGAATCTTTCGTTAATTCATCACGTGTACCGTTTGCCACTACAGGGTTGGGATTTTCATCCGAACCTGCTTTACTTTTCTTACAGGCATACAAACAGCTTAAACCTGCAAGCAGCATGCAGGTTATATAAATGTGCTTTTTATTCATATATTTTTTAAATACCGTATTAATTTCAAACACTTTGTTTTAATAAAGTTACACAGCTTATCATGATATTTTACATTTCTTAATTTATTTAACACTTTTTTACGCTGAAATTAAGTTTATCCTTAAAAGTAATTTATAAATACTTTAGCATGATGGTTAAAAATTGCCTGTAAAAGTGCCAGCCAATTTTAAAAACGTCAGCAAGTCGTAATATTGTATTTTTAAAAAATATAAATAACCTGATTTATAGGCAGGACCCAAATTTTGGTTATACATTTACAGGATATTTAAAAAGCTGCATATGATTGCAACGAGAAATCAGAAGGTACCGGAAATATATGATATGAAAATGGATGCAAAACTGTGCAAAGATCTCCATGTATTTACGCAGTCGGATATGAAGGAAAAATTGGTACTGAATAAGTATTTCCGCTCCGAAAAATTTGCTGTTTTTACCGTAATAAAGGGGAGTTTCAAATTTCAAAACAATTATGTTTCGCATGTTTTAAAGGAAAGGGATGTTTTCTTCGTATTGCCCAATTCGGTCTTTATGTTTGAACACATGTCTGAAGATCTTTCTTTGATTGCATTGAGTTTTAAAAAGGAATATCTTAAAGGACAGGGCATTCATTTAAGCAGCAACGAAATTATGTATATGCTTTCGTCTGAAGTACAACGTAAATTTACGCTGAACGACGAGGAATTTCCGGAGATTATCTTTAACCTGAATACGCTTAGAAAGAAATTAAACCTGGCTCCCGAAACGCCACACCTATCTGAAATTATCCGCAGCAGCTTCTTAGTTGTCTTTTACGGCATTTTTTTACTTTGCGACAAGCACAGAACTCAAATGCACATCCAGCTGAACCGGCCGGAAGAATTAACAACGAAATTCCTGACCATGCTGGCCGAGAATTTCAGAAAAGAACGGATGGTTAAGTATTATTCAGATCAATTGTTTATTACCAGCCGCCATCTTTCGCAGGTTATAAAAAAAGTTACCGGAAAAACCGCTGGAGAAATTATTGATAAGATGGTTGTACAGGAAGCCAAAATGCTCGTGTTATCGCGTATGTACAGCATTGCACAAATCGCAGAACTGCTGCATTTCAGCAACCAGTCTTTTTTCGGAAAATACTTTAAGAAACATGTAGGCGTTTCACCTTCTTCATTCAAGCTGGAAACGCATACTACCCATACTCCATTTTAAAGAGAAGTTGGCTTTACTCTATTGCCTTTAGCATTGAAGCTGTAAAGCGCTTCATCAACCGGGTTTCTTTTATATAATTAAAAAGTGTAATGCCGATAACCGCACAGGTAATACCTGCCAGCACATCAAGCAGGTAATGGTGGCTTGTGTAAACAGCTGCAAACCAAATGCCCAGCATAACCAGCGCAAAAAAGATATTGATCTTTCCTACCTTATTTTTTAATCCGTAATACAATACAATTACAGGATAAGAAGAGTGCAGAGAGGGCATGGCAGCAAAAACATTGGAGCCTTTACTGTAAATAGACCTGAAAAGGTGAATATCAAAGAACTTATCGAAGCGCGATAAACCAGCCGTATTACCAGGTGTATGGGCTAAAAAAGCAAATCCATGTTCCTGAATATACCAGGGTGGTGCTGCCGGATAGGTATAATACACTACGAATCCCAATAAATTAACCAGTACAAAGGTTAGTGAAAAGTATAAAAACTGCTGTTTGTTTTTAAAGAATAAATATGCTGCAAATGCCAGCGGAACCGGCACCCACATTAAATAAAACAATCCGGTAAGAACGTCTAAGAACGCTGTTGTATGGATTTTCCAGTATTCGTTGGGGGTTAAGATTCTTCCATTAAAGTGAATCCCGAAAATGCCCTTTTCATGATTATACAGATCTGCAATGTGAACACTGTTAAACAGGTAGTTCGGAAAAGCTTTCATGTAATCAAAAAGGATCCAGTATACAATAAAGATGGAAAAACCTATAATAAACTTACGGGTATGCTTTGTTAAATAAAACAGCCCGTTAAAAATACCGATTAACACCAGCTGATCTGATTTAAAGCCCACCAGTAAAATAGAAACCACCAGGTATAAAACAGAAATAGAAAACGTTAAAATCAGGTTATTCGTGGTTACTAATCTCTTGTCAAGAGAAATGTCATCCTGCATACTATTTCTTCTCAAAATTAGATCTGAAAATTTTATCCCAAATGGTTAAGCTTACACCATATCCTTTTGTTGGATCTGAATAGTGGTGCAGCATATGATGGTGTTTAAGTTTTTTCCATAAACCACTTTTAAAGTTGGCATGGTGCAGGGCATAGTGCGTCATATCGTAAAAAAGATACCCGGCAATAAATCCTGTAAAAAACGGGTAAATTACATTAACCGGCAGCAACCAGTTAAACAGGAAATAAAATGCAGCCGCCATTGGAATACTGGCCGATGGAGGCATAACCAACCTTTTGGCATCATTCGGATAATCGTGGTGTACGCCATGAAAAATAAAATGTATCTGGCGGCCCCACTTGGATTTAGGCTCAAAATGAAACACAAACCGATGCATAATATATTCCGTAATGGTCCAAATAAAAAGTCCGCCCAGGATCCAGCCTATAAAATTAATCCAGGGCATTTCTACTATAAACAGCGCTTTCCAGATTAAAAATCCAATGAAAGGTATATATATAATTAAAGGTACATAATAACTTACCTTCGACAGGCTCTCCATAAAATCGCTCTTAAACATACGGATGGAATCCGTAGAGTTAGAAACAAAATTTCTCTTCATCGCAATAAATTTAAACTTTAATTCTTTCTGTAATTTTCACTGTCGGATCATCGGCATCCACACCTTTCAGTTCCACATATTTTACGTTCGGAAGCCAGAATGAACCACCTTCAATTCGGAGAAAGATCCGGTTTAACTGAATTTTTTTATTGTTCGCTGTTACATACACGTGGTATTTTTTATCAACAGTCGATTTATACAGGTACATAGGCAATTTTTTATGAGACACGAAACGCAGTTCATATTGACCGTTTCCCATGTCTTTACTCTGAATACCATATGCAAATTTACGCTGAATATAGCTCAGGTCTTTTTTCTCTCCGTGATCGCCGTAACGCATCCAGTACACTTTTATTGGCTCGTCTTTAATGGGATGCCCGTTTGCATCTACGTTTAACTGGCAAATAATGGTATTGGTATTCGGATCGCGTTGTAAATAAAACAACTGATTTTCGATGTTTTGCGGAACCGGAAAAGTTAGTGGCGAAGGATCGTCTGCCTGTGCATAAGTTTTATTTGCAAAACCAGAAAAAAACAACACAAAAACAGCAATCAGTGCAGCTTTACCTGCATCGCTACGTTTATTGGAACGTTCCTGCTCATCGAGGCCGCGTTTTGCATCCTGCAATCTTCTGATGGCTGTAAGATTGGTGAGTACAGCCATTAACGTAATGGGCAAAGTAAAAATACTCATGGTTTCGAAAATGTGAAAAGAAATTCCCGGAACGAAAATTTTATAATCACCGCCTATAAAATGACCGGCTATGCCGCAAAGAATGGCACAAACGCCTATGGTAATAACACGTTCTGGCCTTTGCATTAAACCGCCTTTACACTCAATTCCAAGCCCTTCTGCTCTTGCACGGGTATAGCTAACCATCATTGAGCCGATCAGTGCTATAAAGGCAAATAAAGAACTTAAAAAGTAATGGT
>JASLGV010000441.1 GCA_030149995.1 Pedobacter sp. | reverse complement strand
GGCTATCTTAGGTGGTTTTTACCGGGTAAATTATGCTTTTAAAGATCGCTACCTGCTTGAAATGAATGGCCGTTATGATGGTTCTTCTAAATTTCCTTCCAACCAACGGTATGCTTTTTTCCCATCTGTATCGGCCGGGTGGCGTTTGAGCAATGAACCGTTCTGGAAAGTAAACCCAGCCTTTATCACCGATCTGAAAGTGAGGGCTTCTTATGGTTCGCTTGGAAACGGAAACATTGCCTCGTACGCATTTCTGGAGAAACTGGGTATTTCCCAATCAGACCGTATCCTGAATGGCGTACGTCCGCAGCAAACCAGCCAGCCAGGGGTTATTCCGGATGGACTTACCTGGGAAACCTCTACTACGCAGAACATCGGTTTGGATATTGCCTTTCTTAAAAACCGGTTAAACTTTAGCGGAGATGCTTACATCCGTAAAACTACTGATATGTTTACCGTTGGTATGACCTTGCCAGCTGTTTTTGGCGTTGGTGTACCTAAGGGTAACTATGCCGATTTAAAAACAAAAGGCTGGGAAGTTTCAGTTTCCTGGAACGACCGTTTCAATGTAGGATCAAAGCCTTTAAGCTACAACGTACGTTTAAGCATGGCCGATTATACCGCCAAGATTTTGAAATTTAACAACCCGGAGCAAAAGTTATCAGATTATTATGCTGGGCAGACTGTAGGCGAAATATGGGGTTTTGTAACCGATGGATATTATAAATCGGCGGCAGATATTGCCAACTCACCAAAACAAACACTTTATAAATCTTCAAATACCGGAAAAACATTGCCGGGCGATATTAAGTTTGTTGATTTAAATGGCGATGGCGAGATCACCAATGGCAACAACACGGTAAGCAATCCGGGCGATCGAAAAATTATCGGAAATTCTACACCAAGATATACCTATGGGATTCAGCTGGGCGCAGACTGGAAAGGCTTCTTCTTCAGTACGTTCTTTCAGGGAGTAGGTAAAATGGATTGGTACCCGGGTTCTGAAAACGGAACTTTCTGGGGGCAGTATAACCGTCCTTACAACAAAGTACCAAAATCGCAGCTTGGCAATATCTGGACACCTGAAAATCCAGATGCTTATTTTCCGAGATACAGAGGTTACATTGCGCAGAATGGCTCGGCTACACTGGCGCAGACACAAACCAAATATTTACAAAATGTGGCTTACATCCGCTTAAAGAATTTACAGTTTGGATACAACATGCAGCAATCTTTTATCAAGAAGATTGGCCTGAGCAATGTGCGGATTTTTGCTACCGGCGAAAACCTTTGGTCATGGTCTCCGCTGTACAGAATAACAAAAGATCTGGATGTAGAAAGTATTGGTGGCTCAGATCGTGTATTAACAGACGGAGGCAGTGGTAATGGTAACAATTACCCGATACTTAAAAGTTTTACCCTGGGTTTATCGGCAACATTTTAGCATTACATCATGAAGCATATTTTAAATACAATAAAAATGAAAAGAATACTTATATGGTTAATTCCTGCGGCAATCTCGTTTGCCAGCTGCAAAAAGCTGGATCAGGTTCCACAGGATACAGCTACAAAAGAAGCAGTGTTTGGAAGTGAAAAAGGACTGGAGTTGTATGCCAATTCATTTTACAGGTTATTGCCTTCTGCAAGCGATGCACACAAAGGTGATGCAATGTCTGACTACGCTGCCAGAAGCCAGGCACCTGATTTCTTATTACCCGGTGCTTTTGGTCCGCGTCAAAGCAGTGGATGGACCTGGGACGGATTAAGAAACATCAATTACTTTTTAGAAAATAACAACAATTTAAAAGTACCGGCTGCCATAAGACAGCAATACACGGCACTGGCCAGATTTTTCCGTGCGTATTTTTATTACACCAAGGTTAGGCGCTTTGGAGATGTACCGTGGATCAATAAAACTTTTAAGGTAGATGATCCTGATTTGTATAAAGGACGCGATAAAAGAAGCCTGGTGATGGACTCCGTGCTGGCCGATTTAAACTATGCCTGTGCCAACATTACCAAAACTTCAGATAATTCGCGCTCGCTGATTACGAAATATGTAGCACTTGGATTTAAATCAAGAGTTTGTTTATACGAAGGTACCTACAGAAAATACCACGATGAAGCAGGTCTTTCAGCTTCTGCAGATAAATGGTTACAGGAAGCTGAAAGTGCAGCTGCCCAGGTCATGGCCGAGGGTGGTTTCTCCCTGAATACCGCAGGTGGCGATCTGTCTTACAGAAATTTATTTATCAGCACCACACCCGTAACCTCGGAAGTAATGCTGGCAGCTGTAACAGATGCCAATCTGGGTGTTTACAATGATGCCAACTGGTGGTGGACCAGTGCCACTTATGGCTCGCGCGTTAGTTTTACCAGAACTTTCATCAATACTTATCTGAATATTGATGGTACACCATTTACCAGCGTAGCCGGTTACCGGACCATGCAGTTTAAAGACGAAGTGAAAAACAGGGATAAACGTTTGCAGCAGACCATTAGAATGGGCGATTATAAAAGAATTAACGGCGGTACACCAGAAGCTGCACCACCGGTATTCTCGTATACTTATACCGGTTATCAACCAATTAAATGGGTATTGGATGATACACGCTACGATGGTGGTGGTTTAAACATTAATTCGATCGCTTTAATGCGTTATGCCGAAATTTTGTTGAACTATGCCGAAGCCAGGGCTGAACTGGGTACGTTTACAGATGCCGACTGGGCAAAAACCATTGGTGCTCTGCGCAGAAGGGCCGGTATTACCGGTGGCCTGAACAGCAAACCCCTGGTGGCCGATGCGTATATGCAAACAAATTATTTTCCAGCCATTTCGGATCCTTCGCTACTCGAAATCAGACGGGAAAGAGGTATAGAACTTTCGCTCGAAGGGTTGCGTTTTGACGACATTGTAAGGTGGAAACGCGGCGAACTGATGACACAAGTGTGGAACGGATTTTATGTGCCAGCCTTAAATGTACCCATGGATTTAAATGATGATGGAAAACCAGATGTATGTTTTTATCAGGTAATGCCAGCCAATCCGGTTGCAGGTGTAACCTACATCAATGTGGCTGCAACCATCAGTGCGGGGCAGAATCCGCAACGTTTATCAAACGACACATCGGGCGAATTAACCTGGTTATCAAATACAACCCGGGTTTTTACCGATAAAAACTACCTGTATCCAATTCCGGAAACCGACCGCTTGTTTAATCCGGCACTGGGCCAGAATCCGGGATGGTAATTAAGCAGGTATTATAAGTAAGATTATTTAGTTAAATTTAAAATAAAGATGAAAATTAAACAGATTATATTTTTAGTACTGTTTACCATTGCTGGTTTAAGTACGCAGGCTCAGAACTACATTGTAGGTTCTTTTAACATCCGCAATGATAATGCAGGCGATGTAGGTAACCGTTGGGAACAACGTGCGCCCATAGCAGCCAACCTGATGCGCTTTCACCAGTTCGATATTTTTGGTATTCAGGAAGGATTAAAAAACCAGGTAGACGACCTCGAACGCCTGTTGCCTGAATTTGATCATTATGGTGTAGGTCGCGATGATGGTAAAGAAGGAGGAGAACATTCTACGGTTTTCTACCGTAAAGATAAATTTAAGGCGCTTGCCAAAGGCGATTTCTGGCTTTCCGAAACACCCGATAAACCAGGTCTTGGCTGGGATGCAACCTGCTGTAACCGCATTTGCAGCTGGGTTTTTTTACAAGATCTTAATACAGGTAAAAAATTCTATTATTTCAATGCGCATTTCGATCACCAGGGAAA
>JASLGV010000426.1 GCA_030149995.1 Pedobacter sp. | reverse complement strand
CACAATACCGGGCATTACCAGAAGATATTCTGAAGCTTTCTGTAAAGAACGACCGGGATGAAATGGTTCCTTTTTCAGCCTTCATGCGCATGGAAAAAGTTTACGGTTTATCAGAAATTACACGCCATAATATGTACAATGCTGCGGAGATTAGCGGACAGGCAGCTCCGGGTTACAGTTCCGGCGAGGCCATTCGTGTAATTACAGAAGTAGCGAAGAAAACACTTCCGAGAGGATTTGGCATAGATTGGGCCGGTATTTCGAAAGATGAAGTGTCGCGTGGAAATGAAGCAGTTTATATTTTCTTAATCTGTCTGGGCTTTGTGTACCTGGTATTGGCTGCTCAGTATGAAAGTTTTATCCTGCCTCTTTCGGTTATTCTCTCTTTGCCTGCCGGTATTTTTGGTGCTTACCTGTTCTTAAAGGTATTCGGACTGGAAAACAACATTTATGCACAGGTTGCAATGGTTATGTTGATTGGTTTGTTAGGGAAGAATGCCGTGCTGATTGTGGAGTTTGCTACGCAGCGCCACAGCCAGGGAGCGTCGGTAATCAAAGCAGCCATGGAGGGTGCAAAAGTGCGTTTCCGTCCAATTTTGATGACTTCATTCGCTTTTATTGCCGGATTAATTCCGTTGATGATTGCCACCGGACCAGGAAGAATCGGTAACAGAACCATTGGTACTGCTGCCGCTGGCGGGATGCTTTTCGGAACGGTATTCGGCGTTGTCATTATTCCGGGACTCTATTTTGTTTTTGGAAAAATAGCCGAAAAACACAAGCTGATTAAAATAGAGCAGGAACATCCATTAACTGAAGAAATTGAAGACAATGTCTAAGAACAACATCTATAAATGCCTGGCCATCGTGTTGGCCGGCATCGTTTATACCGCCTGTAAGGTACCAGAGGTTGCACAACATACGGAAAATAAAAATGTACCTGCAAGTTTTAACACAGGTACCGATACCTTAAACAGTGCCAATGTACAATGGCGCAAGTTTTTTACCGATCCGGATCTCGTTAACCTGATTGATACGGCTTTAAAAAACAACCAGGAACTGAACATCACCTTGCAGGAAATTGAGATTGCAAAAAATGAAATCAGGGCTAAAAAAGGGGAGCTTTTACCAAGTATAAGTTACGGTGCGGGCATAGGGGTGGATAAAGTAGGTCGCTATACCAGTTCTGGTGCCGGCGATGCTTCTACAGATATTACACCTGGTAAGGGAGTGCCCGATGTATTGCCCGATTACAGGTTTGGCTTACAGGCCAACTGGGAGGCTGATATCTGGCATAAACTTCGCAATTCAAAGAAAGCGGCCGTAACCCGTTACCTGTCAACGGTTGAAGGGAAAAACTTTGTGGTAACCAACCTGGTGGCAGAGGTAGCTAATTCATATTATGAACTGCTGGCCCTGGATAACCAGCTGGATATTGTTAAAAAGAACATTGCCCTGCAAAACAATGCGCTCGAATTAATGAAAATCCAGAAACAGGCTACCCGGGTTACAGAACTTGCTGTCAGAAAATTTGAGGCAGAGGTTTTAAGCTCGAAAAGCCTTGAGTTTGACATTCAGAAAGACATTACCGAAGCCGAAAATAAAATCAACTTCTTGCTGGGCCGTTTTCCACAGCCCATCCCGAGAAACAAAGGTAGTTTTACCGATCTTGTTCCACCGGGTATTCAGGAGGGCATTCCTTCACAGTTACTGGCAAACCGTCCGGATATAAAACAAGCCGAGCTTGATCTGGTAGCTGCTAAACTGGATGTAAAAGTAGCCAAGGCTCAGTTTTACCCATCGCTGGGTATTTCGGCAGCCATCGGATACCAGGCATTTAATCCAACATACCTGCTCAGAACACCAGAGTCTGTTTTCTATTCTTTGGCAGGAGATCTGGCCGGACCGCTGATTAATAAAAATGCCATTAAAGCTGAGTATTTAACCGCCAACGCCAAGCAGTTACAGGCTGTTTATAACTACGAACGCAGCATTTTAAATGGTTATATAGAAGTGGCTAACCAGTTGTCGAATATCAGTAACTTACAAAAAAGTTATGATTTGAAAGCCAAACAAGCCAAGGCGCTTACCGAGTCTATTGAAATTTCAAATGATTTATTCAAATCGGCCCGGGCAGATTATTTCGAGGTATTGATGACCCAACGCGATGCATTGCAATCTAAACTGGAATTGATCGAAACCAAAAAACAACAGTTAAATGCTGTAATTAATATTTACCATGCTTTGGGAGGTGGATGGAACTGAGTAAGCTGAGCATTCAAAATACTTAATCTGTGCAATTGTTTTAAAGTAAAATCCTTGCCGGCTAACGCTGGCAGGGATTTTTTTATGCCTGATAAAATTTGGGAGACGGGCAAGATGTTAGAAGATGGATAGAACAGGTTCGGTTAAGTTCAAAAAGCTTTTGCCGTAAGCAGTATCCATTTTATATGACAGACAGATCTGGTTGCTGATTTTTGGACGCTTAATTGATTATCAATAAAGAACCGGTGTTTTATAAAAAACGGGCGCTTGTTTTTACTTTGATGGTAATTAGACTGTTACTTGCATATTCTTTGTAAAATTTGATCTTTGTGACCCAAACCAAACAAAATCAGATATAACATGAAGAAACTCTTTTTATGTGGCCTTACGATGTTAACTTTTTTTATGCTAAAGGCACAGGATGTAAAAAACACGATTAAAATTAATCCGCTAAGTGCTTTATTAAGTACCGGCTCTGTATTTTATGAGCGCAAAATAGACGATGGCATCTCGGTTCAGCTCGGGGTCGCTTACACGGGTGTTAAGTTGAGCGATACCAAATTTAACGGTCTGGCCATTACACCAGAAGCCCGCTTTTATTTCAAAAAAGAAGCACCTGCCGGTATGTACGCAGCACCGTTTTTAAAATATCAAAACTATACCGTGTCTGACGGTCGTAATAAAGGAGATTATACTTCTTTTGGAGGTGGTGCTGTAATGGGATACCAGTGGGTATACGGTAGTGGTTTTGTGCTGAATTTGTTTTTCGGACCCAGTTATAACAATGGAAAGTACAAAGCTACTTTTGGGAACGAAGAACCTGAAATTAAAGGTGGAATCGAAGGATTTGGTATTCGTACCGGTATTGCCCTGGGCTTTGGTTTTTAATTACGGCCTTAAAATAACTCATGGCGTTGAAACCCTGGTGTTTAAATCCGTTTCCCAACCGAAACGGATTTTTTTATGCCCATCATTTTAGAATATAAATACCCCTGTAAACATAAATTATTATAATCTGAACCAAATAGGGGCTTAAGTGGTTTTTAAAATAAGAAAAACAAATTAATGAGCCCTAACATGAAAAGAGAACCGAAAGCAGAAACACACCACGTAACAAAAAAATGGTCGGCAAACGTAACCGAAAACAGTGATGCACTGGATTTGAAGAAAAATATATTTGAATCAAAAAACGCAAAAGAAATAGCAGCTTCTTTGAAACACTCGGCAGAGAAAAGTGAAAGACGGAAATCAAGCCCGTTCCGGTCAGCAATGTCCATGCTGACTTTTTACATTAACCGCGCAGGCAAAAACCTGGAAGCAGACCAGAAGAAAGTATTGGAAGAGGCTAAAGAGGAACTGCGAAAGGCTTTTGGACGAAGTGGAGGCAAAGTAAAATAAAGGCAATGTATAGAACTGAAAACCTGTTCCCTGATGTTAAGTACGGAAAATGCAAGGTAATTTGTTTCAGGATTAATATGTACTATTTGATGCCCAGAAGTTTAAAAAGTTCGTCCTTTTTATTTAGCGCAATTGATATAGACTTTCCGTTAACCAGTTCGACCGTATTTCCGTTTACAGTTCTTACGGCCTCAAGGTTTAGAATAAACGACCGCTGAATTCTTAAAAATTTCGGTAAGGTTAGTGTCTCTTCCATTGATTTTAGGGTGGCTTGAGTGGTATATGAGCCCGTAGGAATGACTATTTTTAAATAATCGCCCTGCGCTTCGACATATAAAATTTCGTCAAGTAAAATTTTAATGAGTTTGCCTTCAGACTTTATAAATATCCG
>JASLGV010000412.1 GCA_030149995.1 Pedobacter sp. | reverse complement strand
AGGATATTTTAGTGGTGTAGAAACTAATTTTTATGATAAATCAGGAGCCAATAAATTAACCACTGCCATATCATCCTGGGTACCGGAATATGAGTATAAGTCGTATTTAAACGATGCTGCCAGTGTACCATCGATTGTCATGAAGGGGGCAGGACCGAAATAATTTCGAAACCCGCCATATTATTTTCTGCAACAAAGCCACCTCAATATCAGGTGGCTTTGTTGTTCAGATAAGTTAACGCATATGTATAAACAGAAGAGAATTTTAATTGTATGTGATTCTTCACATACACTACTCAATTTTAGAGGCAAACTCATGGGGAAAATGGCCCTGAAAAATGAAGTACATGTTTTTACCCCCAGAATTGAACAGGAAAATGTACAGGAGAAACTTCTGGAAATGGGGGTTTTTATTCACATCAGTGCACTCAATGGAAGCAATGTTTCCGTTTTATCTGATCTCAGGTTTATCATTTCACTCTACAAACTTATTAAAAAGCTTAAACCACATGTGTTTTTTCCTTACACCTTTAAGCCTGTAATTTATGGTACATTTTTAGCAAAATACCGTAGGGTGAAATTGATAACACCCATGTTAACCGGTTTAGGATATAATTTCACAAGCACAGCCTCGGGCAATCGCTTGGTTAAACGCATTACACATTTTTTATTAAAGAGTAGTTTAAGACCTTCAGATGCACTTCGTGTTATCTTTCAGAATAACGATGACCTGAATACACTTAAACACTTAAAGATTTTAAATCAAAAGCATCAGGCTTATGTGGTGAATGGTTCGGGCGTAGATTTAGATCATTATACGTATGCGCTGCCTTCAACGCAGCCACTCATCTTTTTAATGATTGCACGTTTAATTAATGCAAAGGGAATAAGTGAATATTACGAGGCTGCAAAGTCAATCCGACGACGTTTTCCTGATGTTGTTTTTAAACTTATTGGACCATACCACGATAATATTGATGCCATCGACCATGCTTTATACAAAAAGATTGTCAACAGAGAGGTAATCGATTACCTGGGAGAGTTGGATGATGTACGGTTTCAGATTGAGCATTCGTCTGTTATGGTGCTCCCGTCTTATTATGGTGAAGGCGTTCCACGGTCTGTACTGGAGGGCATGTCGATGGGAAGACCAGTAATAACCTGCGATTCTGTAGGTTGCAGGGAGACTATTAATCCAGACCCCAACCAACCGAATGGATTTTTAATACCTGTAAAGAATGTAACAGCACTTGTAGAAAAAATGGAGCATTTTATTCTCCACTCAAAAGATGTTGTACAGTATGGTAAACAGGCACGTTCTTATGCCAAAGAGAAGTTTGATGTAAACATCGTCAATGCCGAATTATTTAAGATTATGCAGCTCGAATAGAAAGTATCTAATGCAAATCTTGTAATCAAGTAATGTTAAACCAATCGAAAATTTAAAAAAAGTGAATAATAAGTTTATTTATAAACAGGCAACCCTGGAAGATTTCAGAGAAGCAATGGATGATTATGGCTGGGTGATTTATGAGAAGGCATTGAATCAGAAAACGATTTCAGAAATTACAGCCAGCTTTGAGGTTTGTTACAATACACGACGCGAAATTCAGATCTTGAATGGTATTGAGGCCAATATGGAGGGCACCTTACATCATTTACTGGAAAAAGATAATTTTTCATTGCCCTTGCTGAACAAACTTTTATGCCACCGTGAAATCAGCGATTTTTTTTCCGGAAATTATATTTTAAATGGGATCAACGGAGTTGTCATCTCGAAGAAAAGTACTTCTTATATTCAAAATATACACCGCGATGTACGTACATTTTCTGCCGAATTAAAAAGTATGATCCAGATGATTATTGTGCTGGATGATTTTACCATATTTAATGGAGCCACTCATTTTTTATCCGGTTCGCATAAGGTAGATGTTAAACCAGATGAAAGCCATTTTCGGGCATTTGCACAGCAGGCCATTGCAAAAAAGGGAAGTATTATCCTGTTTGATTCTAATATATGGCATTCAGGAGGAAGAAATTTTACGCAGAAAGCACGCAGGGCGCTCACGCTTGGTTTTACAAAACCATATATTAAACAGCAATTTGACTATCCAAGGTTTTTAGGTTATGCTTTTGCAGAGCACCTAAGCCCGGATCTCAGGCAAATTATTGGTTATAATGCCCGTGTTCCGGCCAGCCTGGAAGAATATTACCAACCAGTTCACCTAAGAATGTATAAACCAGATCAGGGTTAAGTACTCTATAATTTACCAATCCAATGAAACCAAACAGCCGAGCAAAAAGTATAGGCGGTTATGTTGAACTGCAATTACATAAAACAGGCATATACCACCCGGATTTGATTAAACTCAATACAGGCAGGAATGCACTGGAGTATATTCTTAAAATCAGGGAGTATAAAATTATTTATATCCCGTATTTTACCTGTGAGGTAATTTTAGAACCGATTAAGAAATTAGGGCTCACCTATTTTTTTTATGAAACAGATGAAAATCTGGAACCGGTTTTTGATTTTAATATCCTAACAGATCAATGCTGTTTCTTATATACAAACTACTTTGGATTAAAAAATAATCTTGTTAAAGCATTGGCCAGCTCTGTAAAGAATCTTATTGTAGACAATGCACAGGCATTTTATGCCGCTCCTGTAGAGGGAACAGATACCTTTTACTCCTGTCGAAAGTTTTTTGGTGTTCCGGATGGGGCCTATCTAAGTCTGTCAGTTTACAAGCGGTTGCAATTGGGAAGGGACCGTTCTGTACACCGTTGTTCACATTTACTTAAAAGCATAGATTCGGGTATAGAAGCCGGTTATGCCGATTATCTGGAAAACAACAGGAGACTGGAAAACAATAATATAAAAAGAATGTCGTGGTTGTCGCAAAATATTTTAGAAAGCATCGATTATGAGGCCTGCGCAACTGCCAGACAGCAGAACTTTGATTATCTTTCCGATCATTTATCAGGGATTAATTATTTGAATCTTGAACGCAATACGGAAGATATTCCCATGGTTTATCCGTTTCTAATAGATAAGCCATCGCTCAAAAGGAAAATGATTAAGCATAAAATTTTTATCGCTACTTATTGGCCCAATGTTTTCAATTGGGCAAAAACAGATAGCTGGGCGTATTATCTGGCAAAAAATCTCGTAGCCATTCCAATAGACCACCGGTATGGCGAGGAAGATATGGAACATATATTACATGTTTTGAAGAGCATATCATGAGCATTTCCATCTATTTAAGACCCTTAAGGGAGGAAGATGCAGCCACTTCTTATAAATGGAGGAATGATACAGAGATTTGGGTTTTTACAAAATTTAAAGCAAATCATCCGGTTTCGTTGCAAGTGGAAAGACAATGGCTGAAAAGTTGTATATCTTCCGAAAAAGAGAAAAGATTTGCCATCTGCATAGAAGGCACAAACCAATATATTGGAAACATCCAGCTCCTTAATTTAACCATTTCCGAAGCGGCCTTACATCTTTTTATAGGTGCAAAAGAATTGTGGGGAAAAGGTCTTGGTTTACAGGCTACCCGTCAGGTGCTGAATTACGGTTTTACCGTTTTAGAACTTGAACGCATTTATCTGGAAGTTCATATAGACAATAAAGCAGCCATATCTGTTTATGAAAAGGCAGGGTTTAAACCTGTTTCTACAGAAAAATCATTTTTAAAAATGGAAATCGACCGGGAGAGATACTGTACACGACCGGAATAAAAAAAATCTACCCATTTAATTTATACGATGAAAAAGATAATTACGATCCTGCAGAAGGATCTGTGGATCCGTTATGTACATAACGCAAGACATTTTGATTTTTATCATACCTGGTTTTACCACACCCTCGAAAAGATAGGGATTCCTTTACTATTTGTTTATGAAGAAGGAAACGAGTACATCGCATTTCCTTTACTTAAGAGGCAAATTCCAGGATCTGATTTTTTCGACCTGACATCTGTTTATGGATATGCAGGCCCCATTTCAAATCAGGATTTTGACTTACTTGATGGTGGTTTTATGGAGAGATTTAAAAATTCCTTTCTGAATTTTTTAAGCGAAGCACAAACTGTATCGGTTTTTTCACGTCTACATCCATTTTTTAATCAGAGGAAATTAATGGATAGATTTTCGGGCGTGCATGAAAATGGTAAAACAGTGGCCATTGATCTGGAAATACCCATTGAGCAGCAACGCGCAGGTTACAGAAGAAGTGTAAGAGAAAAAATAAAAAAATTAAGAAGAATTGGCTACCAGGTAATCAGTTCCAATGACGCAGAGAGCATTCGAGAATTTGCCGCAATCTACGCCGAAAATATGAAGAGGATAGGAGCTAAAGATTATTATTTGTTTAATGAAACTTATATGCGTAACCTGTTATCGTCTGATGAATTTGAAGGAAAACTTTTCTTAGTTTACAAAGACGGTAAAGCCGTTTCGGGGGCATTGGTTATTTGTACATGCAAAATTATGCAAGTGCATCTTTTGGCCACATTGAATAATTATCTTTTTGATTCTCCAGCTAAATTATTAACCGATGAAATTACACTCGCCGGTAGAGAAATGGGCTGTAAATACTTTAATCTGGGTGGTGGACTTAATTTTAAAGAAGATTTGCTTTTTGATTGGAAAATTGGTTTTTCTAATTTATTGTTTGAGTTTACCAGTTGGCGTTATGTGGCAAATGAGCAGGTATACAACGACTTGTTAAACGAACTTGAGGTTGATCCCGCATCGACTATTGATTTCTTCCCGCTTTACCGGATCGGTTAAACAATAGCGGTTATTCTGTAAAATTAAATAAGGTACAATGTTTTCATACAGCAATGAACATGGTTTTGTGCTCAGAATTACACTTCAGCAAAAAAGTGAATGGGCTAAATATGTATCTGAATCTGTACACCATGATTTTTACCATACCTGGCATTATCATTCTTTAACAAGTAAAGAGGAAGAAGCCATTCTGTTTGTCTACAAAGAAGGAGCTGATTTTATTGCAATTCCATTCTTAAAAAGAGTGATTCCAGGTACAGGATACTATGATCTACATTCTGCCTATGGTTATCTTGGCCCAATCTCTAACATCCGTTTCGGAGAGATGGCAGAGATATTGATTTTGCATTTTAAAGAAACCTTTCTTCGCTTTTTAAAGAAAGAAAATATTGTATCTGTTTTTACGAAATTACATCCGTTTTTTAATCAGGAGGTTGTATTCGAGCAATTTGGCGGATTGCATGATAATGGTGTAACCGTAGTGATTGACTTGAAAGAAGATATCGCTGTACAACGTAAAAAGTACAGGCAAACCACACTCGATGCCGTTAAAAAATGTGCAAAGCTTGGGTATGTATTGTGTAAAAGTTGTTCAGAAGCTGATATAAATGCTTTTGCTTCTCTATATATACAGAATATGCAACGTGTGGGTGCTAAAGACTTTTATGTTTTTGATGTCCCATATTTTATGAGTCTGATCCGTTCAGAAGAATTCGACTGCAGTTTATATCTGTTATCAGACGGTGAAGAGATTATATGCGGTAGTATTGTCATGTGTACAGGCCGGATTATGCAAGGGCATCTGATTGCAAGCAATCCATTTTATTTAAAAAAATCGCCGGCAAAATTCCTGGTCGACCAGATCAGTGTTTTAGGCAGAACAATGGGAATGAAATATTATAACCTTGGCGGAGGCCTGGGTTTTAAAGAAAATTCATTGCTCGACTGGAAATTAGGCTTTTCAGACCTGGTATTTTCACACAAAAGCTGGCGTTACATTGCTGAGCCAGACCTTTATAATTTTCTGGTTGAACAGACCGGACAACAACAACGCTCAGAAGATTTTTTCCCACTCTATAGACAGATACCTTAACCCCTCATCTCTATAATTACAATTCGTTTTATGAAAAAATTTCTCTTTCGGGATAAAGCACATTCCAAATGGCTTATCCTGTTGATAGATTGTGCCATTGTGTTCTGGGCTCTTTTCCTGTCAATCGTATTAATCAATACTTTTAGCTACGCGGCCGCTTTTAAGCTTCAGTATTTTATATATATTATGGCTTATTCAGTGATTTCTGTGATTGTTTTTGTGTTCTTTAAAATTCACAATGGCATTATCAGGTATTCTGATACGCAGGATATTCTACGCATTTTCTTCGCTGTTTTGTCTGCCAGTTTGATATCAGTTTGTTTTCTGAAATTCTTTTCCCTAAGTCCCGAATTTCATTTGAAAAGCCTGGAACTGATTCTGCTGATGAATTTTTTTATATCTTCTTCTTTACTCATTTTATTAAGAATTGCCGTTAAAAGTGCCTTTTTCTTTTTAAGTGATCTTAAATCTGCCGATCAGAGCGAGCAGATATTAATATATGGAACAGACCGGAATGCGATTCTGATTAAAAAGGCTATAGAGCCCGATCAGCGGTTTGCCTTAAACGTAGTGGGATTTATTGATGATGACCGGGATAAAGTAGATAAATACATTGAACAAAAAAGGGTTTATCATTCCGGATCGATCTCTGTGCTGAAAGATAAATGCAAGGTATCGAAGATTTTGCTGGTACAGGATCATTCTGCCGAACCACATAAAAAAGACATCATTGAAATGTGTGTAAGGCTGGGCATAAAGGTTATGATGGTACCTCCGCCCAACAGCTGGCTGTATGGTAAGTTCAATTCGACCCTCTTAAGAGATCTGAAAATAGAAGATTTGCTGGAACGGGACCCTATAAAGCTCAATAAAGAAAATATTCTGAAAGAGCTTAGCGGTAAATGTATTTTAGTAACCGGGGCAGCAGGATCTATCGGTTCTGAAATTGTAAGGCAGGCGCTGCAATATCAGCCCAAAAGTATTATCCTGTGCGATCAGGCCGAAACCCCTTTGCACGAACTTCAAATCGAACTGGAAGATGACCTTCTTACCCGGAACGTTAAAGTTTTTATGGCCAATGTGCAGAACAGCAATCGAATAAGAACACTTTTTGAGCTTTACAGACCCGAAATTGTTTTTCATGCAGCGGCTTATAAACACGTTCCAATGATGGAAGATAACCCGGCAGAAGCCATTTTAACGAATGTGCTGGGAACCAAAAACCTGGCTGATATTTCTATTGAATTTGGAGTTGAAAGATTTGTTATGATCTCAACCGACAAAGCGGTAAAACCAACCAATGTAATGGGCGCATCCAAACGCCTGGCTGAGATGTATATCCAGTCTTTAAATAACTTGTCAGCAACACCAGGATATGAAAACAGGCAGGATTTCAAAACACGTTTTATCACCACCCGCTTTGGAAACGTATTGGGATCAAATGGTTCTGTTATTCCAAGATTCAGGACCCAGATTGAGAAAAGAGGTCCGGTTACGGTTACACATCCCGAAATAACCAGGTATTTTATGACCATCTCCGAAGCCGTTCAGCTGGTTATGGAGGCTGCATCCATGGGAAAGGGAGGGGAAATATTTCTTTTTGATATGGGTAAACCGGTTAAAATTGTAGATCTCGCATTCAATATGATCCGCTTAGCCGGACTCGAACCTTTGAAAGACATCAATATTGTTTTTACCGGTTTAAGACCAGGAGAAAAACTTTATGAAGAGTTACTCCTAAAAGACGAGGAAACCATTCCAACACACCACGAAAAAATCAAAATATCGAATAAAATACATCACAATTACCTGTATGTAAGCCAGATTATTAAGGAGCTGATTTTACTTAATGATGAAAGGAATGATTTGTTACTGGTGAAAAAGATGAAAGAAGTAATGCCCGATTATATCAGCAATAATTCGCGCTTTGAAGAATTAGACTTCCTGATGGTCAATTAATAAAACTACTTATTGATTTGTAGTGTAAAATGCACGCTGTCTGCTGGTTATTAAATAAATACTCACTTAATGTTATAAGGAATGGCAATAAATTTAAACGTCGGTCAAATTGTGGAACGTGTTATACGCAGAGACCGAATGGGGATTAGCGAATTATCAAGGAAGCTAAAAGTTAGCAGAAGAACAATTTACAATTGGTTTGACCAGGAAAAGCTGAACCCTGAAATTATCCAGAAAATAGGAGCGGTTATTGGCCACGATTTTTCATCTGAGCTTCCAGAAGTTTTTCTAAAAAAGGACCTCCTGCAGGTTGCTTTTGATGAACACACGCAGGATCCTTCCATATCAGATTCAAACTCAGTTTATTTCTGGATGAATAAATACATCCGTTTACTGGAAAAGTATAACGAGCTTTTAAGCATTTATACAACCGATGTTTACATCAACGACAAAGATGCAGCAATACATCCAAATCACCGGGACAAAACGCTTTTTCCGCTCAAAAAAATGTAACACACAGGGAGGTTTTTTAAATAATCCGATAAAAAAACACCCGGTTAACAGAATTCTATTATGAAAAAGATATTACTAAAAATAAAAATTACAGTTGTGTTAATCCTGCTGTTTCAATATGGATTTGCTCAAAAACAGGTTTTTACGGGTACAGGTATCCGGTACAGTGCAGGAATTGAAAGTAGTTTGTCTCTTGGCTATTTAGCCAAAAAATATGACGGTGGGGTAGGAGTATCCTTTCAGGCTGATTTTCCGGTTGTGGAAAGTGAATTATACGCAACGGTTAATACCGGATACCATAATATTTTTACAAAAGGTACATACGCGCATCTTGTGGATGACTTACGGTTGGTACCGGCGAAAGCCGGACTCAAATACTTTTATCGTGGAAACCTTTATGTTCAAACAGAAATAGGCTTTTCATTCCTGTTAAATAAGACAAAATGTGTAGAAGGAAAAAACGCTGCATTTGTCTATGCTCCCCAGGTAGGTATGATTTTCTATCTCCATGATAAAAGTTTTCTGGATGCTGGTCTTCGCTTTGAAAGCAACAGCAAATTTTATCATTGTGATCATTATAACAATTTTATTGGTTTTAGAGTTGCTTATGGCTTTGTGCTTTAAATGTACTTGCTGAAATCTGCTCCTTAATTAAATCGTAAAGATGAAGGCAACTATACAGTATAATACCATGAACGGACTTTGGACTCTTTTAATTGATTGCAGCTATGATGAAGCGCCTAAATACATTCGCCTGATGGCAAAAATCATTGTTAAGATATTGCATGGCTCCATACTTCCCGGAAACAGGAGACGAATCAGGTCTGGTAAACATTTTGTAATACAAGGGCAGGTAATTGAACTTCATTCAGATGAATGGTTTCCGTTAATTCTTGCTTGCAGGCATAAAGAAGTTATCGAAGGCGTAAAAGATATATTTATGGATATGCTCAGTAAAAAATAAAGGATGTGAATATTTTTGAACCCTTATCTTTCTAAGATTAGATCTTTGGATTTCAGGCAAATGATTGGACTTTTTGAAGTAATCAACAAAAAGTGATATTTGTCATTTTTTAATTGCTTAATATTCATTAAGTTGCATCATATATCTACCTTATATTTAATTTAACGTTAAGCTACCAATTATGAATCTCAATGTTGGACAAATTCTCGAACGTGTAGTTCGCCGTGACCGTATGGGCATTAGTGAACTCTCACGGAAATTAAATGTAAGCAGACGTACCATCTACAATTGGTTTGATCAGCAAAATCTTGACCCCATACTTCTCCTTAAAATCGGAAACATCATTGAGTACGATTTTGCACAGGATTTACCAGAAAATTTTTTTATCAAGTATAATCATCTGACCAGTAAGCCAGAAGAAGAGCATCAGGATGAGTTAAAACAGGTTTATTTCTGGATGAATAAATACATTCATCTGCTTGAAAAATACAACGAAATTTTAACTGAAATGGAAGGTAGGCAAGGAATTTTGAATCATACTTTTCATACAGACATAAAAAAGCAACGGGCCGTATCCTGATGTTTTTAAAAAAACGGTTGTATACATCCTTAAAGGATTTCACATGATGCCAGGCATTTTTTGCCTGGCATTTTTTTTTTTTTTTCAGCAACTTCCCAAATAATTAAACGCAGGTGTTTCGTATAAATGAGTAATATATTCATAAAAAAAAAGAATTAATTTACACTCAAGAAAAGATA
>JASLGV010000095.1 GCA_030149995.1 Pedobacter sp. | reverse complement strand
TTTCGGCCGATCCGCTGATAACGAAAGCGTATACACCGTTTCCGGGCCGTTTAACCGCATAGCCGGTTTCAAAACCAGCATCGAAATTACCAAGAGAGAACCAGGCGTCCTGATGGATCCATACACCGGCATCATTGGCATCCGGTGATAAGATCTGCTGAAAATTATTGTGCCTGGCCGCTACATCTAAAGTCATCTGATCGTAACGTGGCGTAACGTTCATTTTATTCGGGAACAGCCAGATCTGCAACAGATTCAGGGTTTCACCGGCATTTGCATTAAATTCACTGTGACTTACACCGGTTCCGGCACTCATCACCTGAATTTCGCCATTTTTAATCACGGCTGCATTGCCCATGCTGTCTTTATGCGCAATAGAACCTGCCAGAGGAATGGTGATAATCTCCATATTATCGTGCGGATGTGTACCAAACCCCATACCGCCATCAATGCGATCATCATTCAAAACCCTTAACACACCAAAGTGCATTCTCTCCGGGTTATAATAGTTAGCAAAACTAAATGAATGATGTGCATCTAACCATCCGTGATTCGCATGACCCCGGGTATTTGCCGGGTGCAAAATAAACTGTGACATAAATTTTCCTTTCTTATTTATGATACAAATTTACGGCGCCTAAAATTCTAAAACATTGATGTAGGGTAAGTTTTAACAGGAGCCCCATCTACAACAAAAGCCGCTATGCAGTTAACATAGCGGCTTTTGTTAAAAAATTATTTAATCAGACCAGTGCCTGATCAATATCAGCAAGAATATCGTCTATATGCTCCAAGCCAATTGAAAGCCTTACAGACCCCTGCTCAATACCCACTTCATTGCGTTGCGCCTCAGTAAGCTTGCTGTGTGTACTCGTAGCCGGGTGCGTAGCAATTGAGCGCGTATCGGCCAGGTTCGCAGAAATAGAGAACATTTTAAGTCCATCCATAAATTTACGTGCGCCCTCAACGCCTCCATCTACTACGATGGTTACAATGCCACCACCCTGTTTCATTTGTTTTTTTGCAATTTCATACTGTGGGTGAGAAGGTAAAAACGGGTATTTTACCAGCTTGATCTTCGGGTGTTTCTCCAGGTATTCGGCAACTTTTAACGCATTGGCACAATGACGATCCATCCGTACCGCCAGCGTTTCCAGGCTCTTAGATAAGATCCAGGCGTTAAAAGGAGACAATGCCGGGCCGCTGTGACGGGCAAAACCAATCACCTCTGCAATCAGCTCTTTGGATCCCAAAATAATACCGCCCAGTACACGCCCCTGTCCGTCGATGTATTTGGTAGCCGAATGAATGGAAATATGCGCTCCTAATTTGATGGGTTGCTGCAGGTAAGGGGTGGCAAAGCAATTATCAACCACCAACAGCTGCTGGTGTTTTTTGGCCAGGCTGCCCAAAAATTCCAGGTCGATAACATCAATACCCGGATTTGAAGGCGTTTCTACGAAAATCATCCTGGTATTGGGCTTAATCAGCCCTTCCCATTCTTCCGGCTTATCTAAATCGGCATAATCAAAGGTAACGCCCCATTTAGAAAACACGTTGGTTAACAATTGGTGGGTTGAGCCAAAAACCGAACGGCTCGAAATAATATGATCGCCGCTTTTTAAGAAAGCACCAAAAGTGGTAAAGATGGCAGCCATGCCGGTTGCCGTTGCAAAACCATCTTCAGCACCTTCTAAAAGGCACATTTTTTCTATAAACTCAGAAGTATTTGGGTTTGAATAGCGACTGTATACATTCCCTTCTTTTTCATTGGCAAAAAGCGCACGCATTTCTTCCGCATCATCAAATTTATAGCTGGAAGTAAGGTAAATGGGCGCAGAATGTTCTTTATGCACACTTCGTTCTGTTTGCGTACGAATGGCTATGGTTTCAAAATTTTCAGATTTCATGGTATTGAGTATCAAAATTTGTGCATCAGGTACGCATATTTTCATTAAACGCATCAACGGGGTTGTAAACAGTTTTTCGCTGCCCCCGTTGCCTGTTACCTGTTGCGGTTGTTAGTTATTTATGGTATAGGTAAAATTTATGGTTGCCGAACGTCCCAGGATATTGGAAACAGAACAATATTTATCAAAGGTCATCTGAAGGGCACGTTCTACTTTTTGTTCGCTTAAAGCGCCAAATAAATTAAAGTGAATATCAATCACATCAAAGATGGGTGGCATTTCTTCGGTTTTTCTGCTTGCACGAATGCTTATTTTAATATCATTCAGTGGCTCTTTCTGCTTCGTCAGTACATTTACCACATCAATTCCACTGCAGCCGCCCAGCCCAACCAATAACATTTCCATTGGCCTGAATCCCTTTCCTTCGCCACCAATTGCTGGTTTTGCATCCAGCTCCACCGTAAAACCATGGTCGTTTTCGGCCTCAAAATTAAATTTACCGCTTTTGCGGATGAGATTTATTTCCATCTCTTCTAAATATTATAATAAATAATGTTGTTATCTTCCAGTTCAGGTAAGGTAATTGCCTGTTCAAAAAGGGCAAAAACAGACGAACCGCTTCCACTCATCAATGCGAATGTAGCGCCTGCCTTGTATAAACTGTTTTTTATTTGATGAATTTGGGGATACTTTGCGAATACCGAAGACTCGAAATCGTTGATAACCTTATTTTTCCATGTTGTTGGCGACAAATTTATGATTTCTTTTAGAGAATGCAAAGGTTTTTGTGGTTTTACGCCCGCATAAGCATCGGCAGTACTTACATGCACCGGTGGTTTTACAAGTACCTTGAACCAGTTTGATAAATCAACCGTGCATGGCTCAAATACATCGCCCCTTTCGGTAGCGTAAACGGGGGTATTCTGAATAAAGAACGCGCAGTCTGCCCCCAGCTGGCGCGCATAGCTTTCCATGGCTTCGTGCCCCATTCCCAGATTAAAACGCTCATTTAACAGTTTAATTAAAAAGGCCGCATCGGCAGAGCCGCCGCCTAAACCCGCCCCTACCGGAATGTTCTTTAAAAGATCTATACGCTGTTCGGGCAATTCAAAATCCTGTTTAATGAGCCGGTAGGCTTTTAAGCAAAGATTATCCGTGGCAGCCCCCGGCACTTCCTTTCCGTGTATCTTACAGAAGGTTTCTGAAGCATCGCTGATCTCTACCGCATCTTTTATCTGTATAGGATAAAAAACAGTTTCGAGGTTATGATACCCATCTGGCCTTTTTTCTACAATATTAAGTCCCAGATTTATTTTGGCGTTTGGAAAAGATAACATGGTGCGCGTATATCGGTATTTTATGATCTGTTGGCAATTCACCAGCGAATTGCCTTGCAAACATACAAAATGTAAATACTTGCTAAACGATTAATTAAAGTCTGGTCCTGTTAAAAAAATGCTTCCGGTGGAAAATTAAAAATGCTTCGGGCTGATAAAATTCAGATATTTGTCCATTGATTTTTATCGGCATTGATAAAACCACTTCTTAAATCAGATTAAAATGAAGCAATACTTAGATTTAATGCAGCACGTACTTGACCATGGTACACAAAAGCACGACCGCACAGGCACGGGCACAATCAGCGTTTTTGGCTACCAGATGCGTTTCGACCTTCAGCAGGGCTTTCCGATGGTTACCACCAAAAAACTGCATTTAAAATCAATTATTCACGAGCTGATCTGGTTTTTAAGCGGCGATACCAATATAAAATACTTAAAAGATAATGGTGTACGCATCTGGGATGAATGGGCGGATGCTGAAGGCAATTTAGGCCCTGTATACGGCTCACAGTGGAGAAGCTGGCCAACGCCAGCTGGTAAACACATAGACCAGATCAGCAACATCATCAACACCATAAAAAACAATCCCGATTCGCGCCGCATCATTGTATCTGCCTGGAATGTAGCCGAGATTGAAAACATGGCCCTCCCGCCCTGTCACGCTTTCTTTCAGTTTTATGTAGCCGATGGCAAATTAAGCTGCCAGCTTTACCAGCGAAGTGCCGATATCTTTTTGGGTGTACCTTTTAACATTGCCTCTTATGCGTTGTTAACGATGATGGTGGCACAGGTATGCGGATTACAACCCGGCGATTTTATTCATACCCTGGGCGATGCACACCTGTACAACAACCATATTGAACAGGCCAACCTGCAATTAAGCCGCGAGCCTAAACCATTGCCAGCCATGCGGATCAATCCGGAGGTAAAAAACATATTCGATTTTAAATTTGAAGATTTTACCCTCGAAAACTACGATGCACACCCACATATTAAAGGTACAGTAGCAGTATAAGCCCGATAAATGGATCTTGAATGAACCTGCAAATAATGAACACCTTAAATTTAAACGATGCCTAAAATATCTATAGCCGTTGCCATTGGCGAAAATTATGCAATTGGTAAAAACAATCAGCTCCTGTGGCACATGCCTGCCGATTTAAAGTTTTTCAAACAAACCACCAGCGGGCATTCGGTAATTATGGGTAGAAAAACATTCGACTCTGTAGGAAAACCCCTGCCCAACCGCAAAAACATTGTGGTTACCAGAGATAAAAGGCTGCAGATAGCGGGCGTAGAAATGGCCAACAGCCTGAACGAAGCACTGGCCATTTGCGAACACGATACAAACGATGTATTTATAATAGGTGGCGCAGAAATTTACCGCCAGGCGTTACCCCTAACCAATACGCTATACCTCACAACCATTCACCACACGTTTGAGGCCGATACTTTTTTTCCGGAATTGGATTGGACACAATGGAAACAAATTAAGTCTGAAAAGCATCTGGCAGACGAAAAAAACGCGTACCCTTATACATTTGCCGTGTACGAGCGCCGGTCTGATGTCTGAACAGGCACCTCTGAAGAAGTATAACAGAAAAAACACCCCTTTTTAAGGTAATATACCACATTCGTTACAGCTGTTTGCCCTTAAATAAACAGCAATTGCTTTTCGATTGATCTGTCCGTTTTTCAAAATCATCAGCACGTTGAAAGCCGGTATAACCGCTGCTTGGAAATTAATGTTAATAAATTATCAATTAAGGGGTTCTATAATTTAAAAATTTAATTAGATTTGCCGACTTGTTAAAAAACAGCGATAGACAAATTATTTTAGAACAAACAATGCAAGGAAAAGGTTTTATTAAGTTTATAGCGATAGTATTGGCTATCGTTTGTGCGTATGCACTTTCTTTTACCCTGGTCTCAACCAGTGTAGAAAAAGACGCAAAGAACTATGCAAAAGGTGATGCAGCCAAAGAAAAGGCTTATTTGGATTCGATGGCCACTGTTAAAGTATATCCCTTATTAGGATTCACTTATCAGGAGGTTAAATCGAAAGAAATTAACTTAGGCCTCGACTTAAAAGGTGGTATGAATGTAACGATGGAGATATCGTTATCAGAATTGGTTAAATCATTGGCTGGTAACCCAACCGATGCTAATTTTAACAAAGCATTACAAGAAGCACAAACCCAGCTGAATGCTGGTGGCAAAGATTACATCAAATTATATGTGGCCGAATTTGAAAAATTAAGCCCGGGTGTAAAACTTGCCGACTACTTTTCCAACCAGGACAACGCTACTCAATTAAAATCAGACGCGAGCAACTCACAGGTACAGGCTTTCCTTTCTAAAGAAGCTGCAAGTGCGATCGATCGTTCGTTCTATATTCTGCGTTCGCGTATTGATGGTTTTGGAGTGGTAAGTCCAAACATGCAAAAGCAAGAAGGCAGTAACCGTATTTTGATCGAAATGCCGGGTGTGCAGGATAAAGAGCGTGTTTATAAATTACTTCAGGGATCTGCTGAGTTGCAGTTCTGGCAAGTTTACCAAATTCAGGAAGTAGTTCCTTTATTGGAAAACATCAACAAAACATTGGCATCTACTTTAAAAGATACCAAAAATGATAACGTTGCAAAAGATACAACAGCCGCTGCTGCAGGCAGCAAATTGGCTGGTATTGAAAAATCAGCTAAAGACTCTACAGAAAAAAGTGGTGGTAAGCTTTCAAACCTTGGTAAGAAAGATTCTACAGCGGTAAGAGCAGAGCTGGCAAAATCTAACCCGTTATTTGCCGTTTTAAGCATCCCTACATATCAAACAGAAACGGGGCAGCAATCTTTACGTCCAGGACCAATTGTTGGCTGGGTAGCTCAAAAAGATACGGCAAAAGTAAATGCTTACTTTAAACTTCCGGAAGTAGCTGCCGCGATTCCTTCTACCATGAAATTCATGTGGAGTGTAAAACCAATGGAAGGAAGCAAAATTTTCGAACTGTACGCCATTAAAGTGGTTAACTCAGACGGAAAACCAGATTTAGCGGGTGATGCTGTAAGCGATTCGCGTGCAGATTTCGATCAGCACAACAAACCTGAGGTTACCATGTACATGACCAGCCAGGGTGCTGCAAAATGGAAAAAAATTACAGCCGAAGCAGCTGCTGATCCTCAAAACAAAAAAGCAATTGCCATTGTATTGGATAACAACGTTTATTCAGCCCCAACCGTTCAAAATGAAATCCCTAACGGTGTATCGTCTATCACAGGTAACTTTACACAAGATGATACAAAAGATTTATCTAACATCTTAAAAGCAGGTAAATTACCAGCTCCTGCACGTATTGCCGGTAGCTTCGTAGTAGGTCCTACTTTGGGTCAGCAAGCCATTCACGACGGATTAATCTCTTTCGTAATTGCCTTTATTGTAATCTTAATCTTCATGGCATTCTACTATCACCGTGCCGGATGGGTTGCAAACTTTGCTTTGTTATTAAACTTATTCTTTATACTGGGTATCCTTGTTTCGCTGGGTGCTGTATTAACCTTGCCTGGTATTGCCGGTATCGTGTTAACCATCGGTTTGGCCGTAGATGCGAACATCCTTATTTTTGAACGTGTACGGGAAGAACTTGCAATTGGCAGAAACACAGCTGCTGCCATTAAAGAAGGTTTTAAACATGCAATGCCTTCAATTATTGACTCAAACGTAACCCTTTTCATCCTGGGTGCCATCCTGTACGTATTCGGTAGCGGACCTGTTCAAGGTTTTGCAACAACCTTATGTATCGGTATCCTTTCTTCATTATTTGCAGCTGTTGCCATTTCAAGAGTTGTTTTCGATTCTATGTTAAACCGCAAAGCGGATATCACTTTCGATAACAGCATTACTAAGAATGCCTTTAAAAACATCAGCTTCAACTTTGTTGGCCGTCGTAAAATCTATTACATCATTTCAAGCATCATCATCATTGCCGGTATCGGAATGTACTTCAAACATGGTGGCTTAAACCTTGGTGTAGACTTTAAAGGTGGTAGAACTTACCTGGTACACTTTGATAAGAGTGTAAACACAGAAGACGTAAAATCGAAACTGTCGCCGGTATTTGGAAACGAAACACCAGAGGTTAAAACTGCCGGAGAAGATAGCCAGGTTAAAATTACCACGACCTTCCACATCGAAGATCAGGATACTAAAACAGATAAACTGGTAGAAGATGCCCTGATTAAAGGATTAACAACCATTGGCGGTAAATATGAAATCGTAAGCTCGCAAAAGGTAACCCCTATCATCGCAAGCGATATCGTAAATGGTGCTTTCTACGCGGTATTGGTTTCATGTCTGTTCATGTTTATCTACATCGTAGTGAGATTTAAGAAATGGCAATATGGATTAGGTGCGGTAATCGCCTTATTCCACGACGTATTAATGGTATTATCTTTCTATACCATCTTAGACGGTCTTTTGCCATTCTCACTGGAAATCGGACAAGATTTTATTGCGGCAATCTTAACCGTTATGGGTTATACCATGACAGAGACCGTAGTTGTGTTCGACCGTATCCGCGAGAAATTAAAAGAAGCCGGTAAAGACGATTTACATGGAGAAGAGCGCAATCACCTGATCAACTTCGCGTTGAACAGTACTTTAAGCCGTACCATCTTAACTTCATTAACGGTATTCTTCGTATTGCTGGTAATCTTCATCTTTGGAGGTGACAGCATCCGCGGATTTATCTTTGCCTTATTGGTAGGCCGTATTATCGGTACTTACTCATCGTTATGTATCTCTACGCCAATCGTAATTGATCTGGGTAGCTCTGCAGAAAAAAAATAAGACACTAAAATCTTCAGTATATAAAGCGCCCTGCAAAACAGGGCGCTTTTTTTATGCATCATCCAATACCCGTATGCTACAGGTTTAATGTAAGCAGGATGTAATTTCGCATAAAAACAAGCCCGTTAATCCTGTATACCCCATCCGAATTCATAAACCTTTTGGCCGTCTTTTTGTTACATTTGTGTACAAAACCGCGAAAGAATGAATTTAGAACTTCCTAAAAGTGAATACCCCAGAGTTGTAATTGTAGGTGGTGGATTTGGAGGTATTGAACTGGCAAAAAAACTTAAAAACAAGCCCTTCCAGGTAGTTATGATCGATAAACATAATTACCATACTTTTCAGCCCCTGCTCTACCAGGTTGCAACCGGCGGACTCGAACCCGATTCTATTGCTTTCCCGCTGCGAAAAATTTTCAGAGGTCAGCGCAACTTTATTTTCCGTGTAGCCAAGGTTACAGAAGTGATTTCGGCAGAGAATAAAATCCGTACCGATATTGGTTTTATCAATTACGATTACCTCGTTGTTGCAACCGGCTCTACCAGTAATTTCTTTGGCCAGCAGGAAATAGAAGCCAATACCATGCCGATGAAATCCATTCCCGAAGCACTGGATTTAAGAAGCCTGATTCTTCAGAATTTTGAAAAAGCCCTGATCGAAACCGATGCCGATAAAAAAACAGCCCTGCTGAATTTTGTTGTTGTAGGCGGCGGGCCTACCGGTGTGGAAACCGCCGGAGCCATTTCTGAGCTTAAAAAACATGTTATTCCAAATGATTATGCAGAACTCGATCTGCATAAGGTAAATATCTATCTGGTCGAAAATTCGCCAAGCTTATTAAATGCCATGTCTGTACAGGCACAGCAAAAAGCAAGGGATTTTCTGACAGAAATGGGCGTAAACGTGATGAACAATACGCGCGTAATGGGTTATGACGGGCAAGTTTTAAGTTTGGCCGATAAACCCTCTATCCTCTCTTCTACTGTTATCTGGAGTGCCGGCGTAAAAGGCGAAGTGTTACCGGGTCTCAATACAGAAAGTGTGGTAAGGGGAAACCGGTTAAAAACAGACATTTACAACCTGGTAGATGGTTATAAAAATATTTATGCCATTGGCGATGTTTCGGCTATTATTACGGCCGAAACACCAAACGGTCACCCGGGTGTAGCCCCCGCAGCCATACAACAAGGCAAGCAACTGGCAAAAAACCTGGTTAATTTGCAGCAAAATAAACCCTTAGAACCCTTTAAATACTTTGACAAAGGTGCCATGGCAACCGTAGGCCGCAATAAAGCCGTTGTAGATTTACATAAAATAAGATTTCAGGGTGTTTTTGCCTGGTTTACCTGGATGTTTGTTCACCTGATGACTTTAGTAGGATTCAGAAACAAAATCATTGTATTTATCAACTGGATCTGGAGTTACTTTAGCTACGACAGGGGCGTGAGGTTAATTATAAGAACATTTGCCAAAGACCGCAGCATTGATTACCGTACAGAAAATAAGGACGTAGCCGGACAAAAAGTTTTATAGAACAACTGCTGTTATTTCGATTTACACATGACATTCAAGACTTTACAAGCACATAAACGGATTGCCCTGGTTGCACACGACAACCGTAAAGATGATTTACTGAAATGGGCACTAAAAAACAAAGAAAGCCTATCCAATCACAACCTGCTGGCAACAGGCACCACAGGTAAACTGATAGAAACACATTTAAATTTACCTGTAAGGAAACTTTTAAGCGGGCCGCTGGGCGGCGATCAGCAGATCGGGTCGCTCATTGCAGAAGGTCAGATTGATATCCTCATCTTTTTCTGGGATCCAATGGAAGCACAGCCACACGATCCGGATGTAAAAGCTTTACTTCGCATCGGCATTGTATGGAACATTCCCATGGCCTGTGATGTGGCTACAGCCGATTTCCTGGTATCTTCGCCTTACATGAATGGTACTTATGAGGTCTCTTTAACCGATTACGACGATTATAAAAACCGGAAATTATAAGTTTCCGGTTTCTAAAACCTGCGGCAGCAGGTTGCCCTCACAACAACCAACCAAATAAACTTTATGAGCAACAAGCAATTTAAATTAATCGAATGTCCGCGCGATGCCATGCAGGGCCTGCACGATTTTGTTCCCACAACTTTAAAAATTGACTATCTGAATACCCTTTTACAGGTAGGATTTGACACCCTCGATTTTGGAAGTTTTGTATCTGCCAAAGCCATTCCACAAATGGCCGATACCACCCGGGTACTGGATGGTTTGGATTTAAGCACCACCAATACCCGTCTGCTGGCCATTGTAGCAAATTTACGCGGTGTAGAAACTGCGGTTCAACATAAACAAATAGATTATCTGGGTTTTCCTTTTTCCATTTCAGAAACCTTTCAGCAACGCAACACCAACTCAAGCATTGAGCAGTCTCTCCATACGGTAGAAGAAATGCTCGGACTTTGTTATAAACAAGATAAACAGGCTGTTGTATACCTTTCCATGGGATTTGGAAATCCTTATGGGGATGAGTGGAACTTTGAGATTGTGGAAAAATGGGCCGGTATATTGGTTGAAAAAGGTGTCCGGATTCTCTCCCTGGCAGATACCGTTGGTGTATCAAGTGCCGACAAAATCAGCAGTATACTACCAAAATTAATTGACCGTTTCCCGCAAACAGAAATTGGTGTTCACCTGCATTCTACACCTGAGCAACGACTTGAAAAGATAGAAGCCGTGTATCAAACCGGCTGTAAGCGAATAGATTCGGCATTAAAAGGCTTTGGTGGCTGTCCGATGGCCGCTGATGATCTGACCGGTAATATCGCTACTGAAGAGGTTATTCAGTATTTAACCTCTAAAGGAGAACAGCTGAATTTAAATATGGATAAATGGAAAGAAGCAATGGTTTTATCGGGTAAGATCTTTAGGTAATGAATAGCCACGGACAAAGTACATGGAAGATATTTTTCCTTTTCCGTGGTTTCCGTGGCTAATCACCTAATCAAGCCTTTTTAACCATTTTAAAATGCTGGATCCCTGCCTCCTCAAACTGTTCCCCTTCAGCCACAAAACCAAACTTTGCGTACAGACTCATGGCATCCAGCTGTGCGTTTAAATAAACATAATCTGCATCATTAGGCAGATCTGATAAAGCTTCGGCAATCAGTGCGCGGCCTACACCCTGCCCTCTAAATTCTTTTAATACGGCAAAACGCTCCAGTTTATAGCCTTTATCTGTTTTACGCCAGCGACAGGCTCCGCAAGGTTGCCCGTTTATGGTGGCCAGAAAATGAACAGACTCCTCTTCATGTTCCCACTCGAGCTCCGGCGGGCAATGTTGTTCTTCTACAAAAACGATTTTCCGGATGGCAAATACTTTATCCAGATCCTCGGGATGGTTTACTTTTTGAACCTGCAAACTCATGATTGTTTCTTTTTAAAATGTTTATTCGTTGCTAATTTCAGCTTATTTACTTCATTAGCAATGTCGATTGAATGTGAACAGTGAATATCCGCTTCTTTTTTTGCTAAAATTGCCAGTGTAACATAAAATTTATGCAGCTGATCAAGCTCTTGCTCCGTCAGGTCTTCAATATCAACCATCCGGTTGCTGGCCCGGTCGTGTGCCGCAATTAGCTCGTTAAGCTTTAACTGTATGGCTTTACCATCTTTATTCTGTGCCTTCTGAATCAGGAAAACCATTAAAAAAGTAATAATGGTGGTCCCGGTGTTGATAATCAGCTGCCAGGTTTCCGAATAATGGAATATAGGGCCGGTAAGTGCCCAGGCTATTACGGTTAAAGCAGCCAGTATAAAGGCCATTGAACTACCGGTAAACTTCGTAGCTGCGTTGGCAAAATTCTCAAAGAAATTACTTTTTTTCGATGTTGTTGTATGCTTTTTCATTTATTTCATGTTTGTTCAGATATATGCTCAAACAAACTAAAACGCCATAAGTTTTAAACCTATGGCGTTTTAAATTTTAAATGAAAGAAACAAATTATGTCCCTTTTAACAATGCTGCTCTTAAAGTTTATCGTTTACATTTACGCAGTTCAGATCTTCAAAAGCCTGAGATAAACGTTTTACGAAAGCTTCTTCACCTTTACGTAACCAAACACGTGGATCGTAATATTTCTTATTAGGTTTATCATCTCCTTCCGGATTACCGATCTGGCCTTGCAGGTAACCTTCGTTCTTTTTGTAATACTCAAGAATACCTTCCCAGAATGCCCATTGCATATCTGTATCGATGTTCATTTTAATAGCACCGTATGAAATCGCTTCGCGAATTTCTTCCTGAGAAGAACCCGAGCCACCGTGGAAAACGAAATTGATTGGTTTCTCTGGTGTTAAATTGTATTTCTCTCTGATAAAATCCTGAGAGTTTTTCAAGATAACCGGTTGTAATTTTACATTGCCTGGTTTGTAAACACCGTGTACGTTACCAAAAGCGGCTGCCACTGTAAAACGAGGTGAAACTTTGCTTAGTTCTTCGTAAGCATAAGCAACTTCACTTGGCTGGGTATATAATTTAGAGCTGTCTACATCGCTGTTATCCACACCATCTTCTTCACCACCGGTAACACCCAGTTCAATTTCAATGGTCATGTTTAATTTAGACATACGCGCTAAGTACTTAGCTGAAATTTCAATATTTTCTTCAATTGGCTCTTCAGAAAGATCCAGCATGTGCGAAGAGAACAACGGTTTGCCTGTTTCTGCAAAGAATTTTTCTCCATGGTCTAAAAGGCCATCAATCCAAGGCAATAATTTTTTAGCAGCGTGGTCTGTATGTAATACAACTGCAACACCATAATGCTCTGCCAATAAATGTACATGCTTAGCTGCCGATACAGCACCTAATACACATGCCTGTAATTTATCGTTATCCAATGTTTTACCAGCATAGAACTGTGCACCACCATTTGATAACTGAATAATAACCGGCGAATTTACTGCCTTTGCAGTTTCTAAAACCGCGTTAACCGTATTGGTACCGGTAACGTTTACTGCAGGTAAAGCAAACTGATGTTTTTTTGCCTGCTCAAATAATTCCTGAACGGCATCGCCGTAAATTACGCCTTTATAGCCTTTTAAACTCATTATATATTTTATTTATTAAATCGAAGTTATAAAAAAAATAATAATTTACACCTTCAAAACCGGATATTTATTCGCTTTAAACAAAAATAAAGCCTGTTTAGTGTGAAAAATACATTATGCATAGTGTAAATGTTACACTAAATACAATTACTTGACTTATCATTATTTTTTGTTTCTTTGTAATCCAATTCTTTAAAAAATTATATGGCTTGGTTTAAGAGAGAAAATAAAGGTATCATTACCACAACCGAAGAGAAAAAAGAAGCACCGGATGGGGTGTGGAATAAATGTCCAAACTGCAAAAAGCCACTACATCAGGCAGAACTTCAGGAAAACAAATATGTTTGCCATTATTGCAACCATCACCTAAGAATCGGTTCAAAAGAATATTTCGAAGTATTATTTGATCACAACGAGTTCAAAGAATTATTCCCAAATTTAACCTCGGGCGATCCACTAAACTTTAACGATAATAAACCTTATACAGACAGGATTAAAGAAAGCATGGCCAAAACAGGCCTTAAAGATGCCATCAGAGCAGCCTCAGGTAAGATAGATGGACAAGACCTCGTAATTGCCTGCATGGATTTTTCGTTTATAGGTGGTTCGATGGGTTCTGTAGTGGGCGAAAAGATTGCCCGCTGTATCGATTACAGCATTAAGCATAAAGTTCCCTTCCTGATGATTTCTAAATCTGGTGGCGCACGTATGATGGAGGCTGCATTCTCCTTAATGCAAATGGCCAAAACATCGGCTAAACTTGCCCTGTTAAGCCAGGCAAAAGTGCCTTATATTTCTTTATTAACTGATCCGACAACCGGTGGCGTTACCGCATCTTATGCCATGCTGGGCGATATTAACATCGCAGAACCAGGCGCATTAATTGGTTTTGCCGGACCAAGGGTTATTAAAGAAACCATCAAAAAAGATCTTCCTAAAGGTTTTCAGACAGCCGAGTTTGTGCTCGAACACGGTTTCTTAGACTTTATCGTAGACAGAAGAGCCATGAAAGCAAAACTGGCTTCTTTCATTAACATGATGAATAACTAATCAGGCTTACCCCTATTATTATATAAAAGCACGCTTTTAGGCAACAACCTCAAAGCGTGCTTTTTTTATCCCTGTTATTTCCCGGTATACAACGCTGTTACACCTTTAGTAATTGCAACATTTTCATTAACCAGCAGCAAAAGCATCCCTGAATTCATACATTAGCCTTTCTATTAAAACCAACCTGAATATGAATAAAAAACTACTCTTACCTACCCTTCTCTTATTTACTTCCTCT
>JASLGV010000329.1 GCA_030149995.1 Pedobacter sp. | reverse complement strand
GTTCCGAATTCGCAGGAAGGGGAAGCTTTTTTAGCAAAGAACCGCCAGGAAAAAGGCGTGGTAACCCTGCCATCTGGTTTGCAGTATAAAATTATCCAAAAAGGTACTGGGAAAATGCCTGGTGCCGAGAGTAAGATATTGTTGCATTATACCGGCCGTTTTGTAAACGGAAAAATATTTGACAGTTCAAAATCAGGTGGATTGCCCTACAGTACGAAGGTTAGTGATCTGATTAAAGCTTGGCAGGAAGCCCTGCCCATGATGCAGACGGGTGCTGTTTGGCAATTGTTTGTGCCGGCAAGTTTGGGGTATGGAAGTCGGGGAGGTACGAATATTCCGCCCAACAGCACTTTGATTTTTGAAATTGAACTGCTTAAAACAGATTAATTTTTGATGCATACATGCAAAAAAAAAAAAAATTGCTTAGATCACTGTGATCTGGCACCGATATGTATAAAATATAACCAATAAAGAAATTAACAAACCATGAAGAAGTTAAATTTAATAAGTCTTGCACTACTCTTGTGTATGGCTGCCTGTAAAAAAGATAAAAGTCAGGAAATTACGCTGCAACCCGCCAACCTGAATGTGGTAAATGCGCTGTTGGGAACCGATGCCATTAAAGTAAACCAAGGCATGAGTACCAATTTTGCCTGGTCGCGCATTGGGCAGGTTAATTATGGAGCCACGGGTGTATTTGGTGCCTTAGTAGGGAACCATACGGTTACGGTGGTGAAGGCTTCCGATACGACCAGTAACCTGGTTAGCCGAAGTTGTAATTATCAAACGATCAATACGCTGTATTTGTCTGGTCGTATACCAGCTGTAGATACCCTGTACCGTTCTGATATCAATTTACCGTTCATCAACAACAAAGTGGTTAATCCGGATAGTTCTTTTTACATCCGTTTTGTAAATCTCTTGGTGGGCAGCCCTACTTTAAAGGTAACCCTGAACGGGGGGGCGGCCAGTGAGTTTAGCGGGCTGGGCTATAAAAACATATCTGATTTTAAAAAATACAGTGCTAAAAGTACAGCACCCACCAATTATTCATTCGAGGTGCGCGATGCAACTTCCGGTGTTTTATTATTTAGTTATCCCTTAACCAAAAACAACGGCCGTTTTCATACCACGAACCTGGTTATTCGCGGCCAGGCGGGCGGAACGGGTAGCGAAGCCCCCGGGATCACATTAATGAACTATTTTTAAAATAAAACCGTGTTGAAGGATGGGACACGGCCGCGGTTATTGAATTGCAGCAGCAAACACCTTAACACACAAAAAATATGATCTATAAAATTTGTTGTTGCTTACTGTTTTTAAGCATGGGGGCATTGGCCCAGGAAAATCCAAAGCCGCCGGTTAACTGGCAGCTGATGGACTTACAAAAGGATGGTTATTTTGGAATCAGTATGGAAAAAGTATACCAGGAACTGCTAAAAGGAAAAAAATTAAAGCCCGTTGTGGTGGCTGTTCTGGATGGCGGTGTGGATGTTAAACATCCGGATCTGAAGGGTAAAATCTGGAAGAATCCGGGAGAGCTTCCGGATAACCAGGTGGATGATGACCGGGATGGTTTTACAGATGATGTGCACGGTTGGAATTTTTACAGCGCCATGGCTGCAGGTGATCCTGAATTTGACCTGATGGCTCTTAGTAAAGAACTGAAAGATGCTAAAAGGAAGGGTAAAAGTATGGATGCGATTCAAAAGGCGCTGGATGAAAAACTGGCGCCAGCCAGGTATAAACTCAAATATGCCAAACAGTTGAATGAAACGCTGAAACAGATGCTGAATGGCATGGGGAAAACCAATCCCATTGAAACGGATTTCCGGAATTTTATTCCGCAAAACAAAACGGAGTACGAATTGCAGAAAGACCTGGTATACGGTTTAAAGAAGTATCCAACTTATCTGAACTATAAACAGCAGCTGCTGGAACGGATACAGGTTCAGTACCAGGCTGAACTGGATTATTATGAAAAGCAGGATTATGAATTGCAAAGCGGTGGGCCGGGTGCCTACCATGGTACGCATATTGCCGGCATTATTGGAGCCATCCGGGGTAACAACCTCGGATTGAATGGGGTGGCAGATGCAGCGCGGATCATGGTTTTGAGGTGCATCGCCCCCCTAAACCTCGAGGGGAACCAGGAGCAGGGGGGCTTAACGCTGGCCGGCCAGGACGATGTTTCTTCCAAACGCATTGCTGCTTCCATCCGTTATGCCGTTGATCATGGTGCGCGGGTTATTAATATCAGTTTTGGACAAAGTACTTTTCTGCTAAAGGGACTGGTATTGGAAGCCATTTTGTATGCACAGGAAAAGCAGGTGTTGGTGGTACATGCGGCAGGCAACCAGGCACAGGATGTGGATAAGGCCTGGGTGGCTTCAGCCGGAAAGCTTGCTGAACGGCCGGCCAACTGGATCGAAGTAGGTGCCTCAGGCACGAAAGATGATGCGCATCTGGCCCTGGATTTTTCGAATTATGGAAAGCAAAGTGTCGATGTTTTTGCACCCGGGCAGGATATTTATTCAACAGCTTTGCGTTCGGGCTATGCATACGACAGTGGTACCAGTATGGCCGCACCTGTTGTAACTGGACTGGCTGCTATGCTGTTTGCATTTAAACCTACCCTTACAGCCATTGAAGTACGCAACATCATCATGCAGTCTGTTCAGCAATCGGCTGCGCTGAAAGAAAAATGTAAAACCGGCGGCGTTGTAAATGCTTACCAGGCTTTTAAACTCGCCGAAAACAGGAAGTAAAATGATCTCTAAAAAATATAACCACGCTTACTTAACGGTTTTGTGGATTTGTCTGCTCTTGTTGCAGGTGTGCGCAGCAACTGCGCAGACAGCACAAATTCCCTTCCAAATGCAAAACGGACATGTATTGATCCGGGTTCGGGTAGGGCAACAGGATAGCTTGCAATTTGTTTTCGATACAGGAGCAACCGTCAGTTCTTTAGACTCGGCTGCAGCAGTACGTGCCGGCATCCGGACAAAAGATGTACAGCAGGTTTCCGTAACCGGTGCTGGCGGCGCCCAGCAGTATTTGATGTTAAATGGTCAGAATCTGCAGGTTGGCAACCTTCCGGTTAAGCATGTAAACCTGGTGCTGATTGATTTTAAAAACCTTTCTACCGATTTAGGAATTCACCTGGATGGAATTATTGGCTTAGACGTGCTGAATAAGTATGTAACTAAAATTGATTTTGAAGAGCAGTTGCTTTCTTTTTATCCCGCGATTCAACAGGTTGATACAACGGGTTTTGCAGCCATTCCTTTCGAATTTAGTAAAGGCATTGAGATTCCGCGGTTTCCTGTATCAATTGTACTGAATAATGGAGAAACATTTACGGGCAAAACAATGTTCGACCTGGGAAATGCGGGTACGTTACTCATCAGTGCGCCTTACAGTAAATTTCACCAGCTGGAAACAAAGTTAGGAAAAATGGTACCACACCGTGGTCGGGGGCTCAACGTTGCCACAGACGAACGCCTGGCTAAAATTAATTCCATGCATTTCAATGGCTTTGAATTTGGACGCATGCCGGTCAGTTTAACAATAAACGAAGCGGCAGTAGCCAAAGATGGTTACCTGGGAATTCTGGGGACAGCTGTCATCAGTCATTTCCATGTAATACTGGATTATGGTGCCAAAATGATTTATTTACAACCGAATAAAAACTACCTGGCGTCCTTTTCTTTTAAAGGGGATGCGCATGCACTGATTGAAAAGTAATGGTTGCATATATGTTTACTCGCAATCATTTTTTAATCAGCAGGTGATTGGATGCGTATTGTAAAACGTCTCTTATTAGCCACAGCGCACCAGGTAATGGTGTTGTTGTGGCTTTTCTTATTTAATTTTTTTATTCGTTAACAGTGAAAAATTAAGTTATTTAGATACTTCCTTCGTTGGCATGCGTTTTTTATTCTCCTCTATGCCGGAGAGGCATCTTCCTTTTGAATGACCAAAAGGAAGCAAAAGTCATCGGCTGCGTCCTGTTCTATGGGTGTATGTGCTTTGGCTATTTGCTGCTACCCGAACAGGCGAAGGCCGAATTTATAGGGTAACGAATGGTTCTTCACGTTATTTATTCGGGTTATAAAGTATGTTGAGTTTCTTTCTTTGGGATGAGTTTTTTATTATCCTCTCTGCCGGAGGGGCATCTTCCTTTTAAGAATGACCAAAAAGGAGCAAAATTCATCGGCTGTGTCCTGTTCTATGGGTGTATGTGCTTTGGCTATTTGCTGCTATCCGAACAGGCCAGGGCCGAATTTATAGGGTAACGAATGGTTCTTCACGTTATTTATTCGGGTTATAAAGTATGTTGAGTCTCTTTCTTTCGCCAGGATGCGTTTTTTATTCTCCTCTATGCCGGAGGAGCATCTTCCTTTTGAATGACCAAAAGGAAGCAAAATTCATCGGCTGTGTCCTGTTCTATGGGTGTATGTGCTTTGGGGCTATTTGCTGCTACCCGAACAGGCCAAGACCGATTATAGGATAACGAATGGTTCTTCACGCTATTTATTCGGGTTATAAAATTATGTTGAGGTTCTTTATTTCGTTGGGATGAGTTTTTATTCTCCTCTCTGCCGGAGTGGCATCTTCCTTTTGAATGACCAAAAGGAAGCAAAAGTCATCGGCAGCGTCCTGTTCTATGGGTGTTTATGCTTTGGCTATTTCCTGCTACCCGAACAGGCCAGGGCCGAATTATAAGGTAACGAATGGTTCTTCACGCTATTTATTCGAGTTATAAAATTTTGTATGTTGAGGTTCTTCCTTTTGTCAGGATGTTTTTTTATCTCCTTTATGCCGGAAGGGCATCTTCCTTTTGAATGACCAAAAGGAAGCAAAAGTCATCGGCTGCGTCCTGTTCTATGGGTGTATATGCTTTGGCTATTTTCTGCTACCCGAACAGGCCAAGCCCGAATTTACAGGGTAACGAATGGTTCTTCACGTTATCTATTCGGGTTATAAAATTATGTTGAGGTTCTTTCTTTCGTTGGGATGCGTTTTTTATTCTCCTCTATGCCGGAGTGGCATCTTCCTTTTGAATGATCAAAAGGAAGCAAAAGTCATCGGCTGCGTCCTGTTCTATGGGTGTATATGCTTTGGCTATTTGCTGCTATCCGAACAGGCCAGGGCCGAATTTATAGGGTAACGAATGGTTCTTCACGTTATTCATTCGGGTTATAGAAGGATACTTTGCTGCATTCAGCCTGGCAATGAGAAATTACATATTTACATAAAAAGCAGTAACCTTGGTCGATTACTGCTTTTATAATGCTATTTAAACCGTTTAGAAATTACTTTTCGATCTCTTTCAGGGTATCCATTTTTTTATAGGCTAAGAAACCTTTAATGTCTTCGAAGTGTTCGCGGACACGTTTGTTGCCAAATTCGAATACCTTCTCGGCCAGGCCATCTAAGAAATCCCTGTCGTGCGATACCAGGATCAAGGTGCCATCAAAATCGCGCAGGGCATCTTTGATGATGTCTTTGGTTTTCATATCCAGGTGGTTGGTTGGCTCATCGAGAATTAAAACGTTTACAGGTTCTAATAAAAGCTTAATCATGGCTAAACGTGTTTTTTCTCCACCTGATAAAACTTTTACCTTTTTAGTCATATCGTCGCCGCTGAACATAAATGCACCCAGTAAATCTTTAATTTTTACGCGTACATCGCCTACTGCAATCTGATCGATGGTATCAAAAACGGTCAGATCTCCATCCAGTAAGGCAGCCTGGTTCTGGGCAAAGTAACCGATTTTCACGTTGTGCCCAATTTTTAGTTCTCCTTCATAATCAATTTCGCCCATAATGGCCTTGATCATGGTGGATTTACCTTCACCGTTTTTACCTACAAAAGCAACCTTTTGTCCGCGCTCAATAACCATGGAAGCTTTCTGAAAAACCACATGTTCGCCATAGGCCTTGGTGAGTTCTTCGACAATTACCGGATAATTTCCCGAACGTGGTGAAGGCGGAAATTTTAATCGCAGGGCAGAGTTGTCTACTTCGTCTACCTGTATAACCTCCAGTTTCTCCAGCATCTTGACGCGCGATTGTACCTGCAATGTTTTGGAGTAGGTACCTTTAAAACGATCAATGAATTCCTGGTTGTCGGCAATGAAACGTTGCTGCTCTTCATAGGCTTTTAACTGGTGTTCACGACGCTCCTTACGTAATTGCAGGTAATGCGTGTATTTTGCTTTGTAATCGTAAATACGGCCCATGGTGACCTCAATGGTGCGGTTGGTGATGTTGTCTACAAAGGCACGGTCGTGGGAGATAACGATTACCGCTTTGGCCGAGTTGATCAGGAAGTCTTCCAGCCACTGGATACTTTCGATGTCCATGTGGTTGGTTGGCTCATCGAGCAGGATCAGATCGGGTTTTTTCAACAGGATTTTAGCCAGCTCAATCCGCATACGCCATCCACCAGAAAATTCAGAAGTTTGACGGGTAAAGTCTGAACGCAAGAAACCAAGGCCTTTTAATACTTTTTCGACGGCTGCATCGTAGTTTACATCTTCTATAGAATAAAACTTTTCACTTAGTTCTGATACGCGTTCAATCAATTTCATGTAATCGTCGGTATCGTAGTCGGTACGGATGTTTAACTGCTCATTTAAGCTTTCCAGTTCATCGCGCATCTGGTACACTTCGCTGAATGCTTTGGAAGTTTCTTCAAAAACCGTTACGTCATCTTCCGTAAGCAGGTGCTGCGGTAAGTAGGCAATTACGGCTTCTTTCGGGCCAGAGATGTGGCCGGTAGTGGCCTTGCCTGCACCTGCAATAATTTTTAATAAAGTGGATTTGCCCGCACCATTTTTACCCATGAGGGCAATTTTGTCGTTTTCGTTGATGGAAAAGGATACATCGCTAAACAATGTGGTGCCGCCAAATGATACGGAGATGTTATTTACGTCGATCAATGTTTTATTCTTTTTTAATTGAGCCGCAAAGATAATTGAAGAAGTTGTAGTTTAATAAAAAAGTTGATGCTGTTATTTTGAGGAAAGAAGGATTTGGTTTCGTCGTGGATTGTTAAGTCTGTAAGCGTTTACTAACTATTGAGGTGTTTAGCATCCTTCCTTCGTTGGGATGAGTTTTTTATTCTCCTCTTTGCCGGAGGGGCATCTTCCTTTTGAATGACCAAAAGGAAGCAAAAGTCATCGGCTGCGTCCTGTTCTATGGGTGTATGTGCTTTGGCTATTTGCTGCTACCCAACAGTCCAAGGCCGAATTTATAGGATAACGAATGGTTCTTCACGTTATTTATTCGGGTTATAAAATTATGTATGTTGAAGTTCTTCCTTTCGTTGGGAGGTGTTTTTTA
>JASLGV010000320.1 GCA_030149995.1 Pedobacter sp. | reverse complement strand
AAATAACTACGATAAAATAGCCGGGAATTATGATTTTTTAAGCCGCCTGGTTTTTGGAAAATCACAGGTACGTGCACAAACGGATCAGTTAAAGTATCTTTCGGCAAACAGCCGGATTCTGATTGTAGGTGGCGGAACCGGCTGGATTTTAGAAGCGATTTCAGAAAAGTTCAGCTCGGGAATGGACATTGTATACGTTGAAATATCCGGTAAAATGATCGGCCTTTCCAAAAAAAGGGAAGTTAAAGAGAATACGGTCGAATATGTGCATGTCGCTGCCGAAGAATATGCAACCGATAAGGTTTTTGATTTCGTACTCACCCCGTTTTTATTTGATAATTTTTCGGAGGCGAGATGTGTAGTTGTTTTCAATAACCTGCACAAACATTTAAAAGAGGGTGGATTCTGGTTTCTTACAGATTTTACATTAAAGCACAGCAGGGGAAGGTGGTGGAGATGGCTGCTGTTAAAAACCATGTATCTCTTTTTTAAAATGCTGCGAATAGTCGAAGCTGGCAACCTCATCAGTATGGCCACCTATTTTGCAGCTAAAAACTATTTACCTGTGCAGGAGAAATTCTATTATCAGAAATTTATACAAAGCAGCATCTATAAGAAGCTAAAAAAAGATAGCACCCAGAATGGTTAACACCAGCAAAATAAGCATCACAATTCTATCCGCAACAATCCATTGTTGTTTGCTGACCTGTAAGGATTCTTTCTGCGTGCGGGCAGTCTCCTTTCCGGCATAATCTAATGATGATATGTCTGATTTGAAGATCAATGGGTTTTGCTTTAGTTTATTAGCTAAATACAAATCTTGAGCCAAAGAAAGATGGAAGCCTAAAAAAAGTAATAAACTTTTTTTATTGATAAAATGCTGACAATAAGCGTATTGTTTTGCCGTCTTTTTCAGGATAAGCACAGGTTTATAGCCCTTGCCCTTTGGAAGAAAGCACCCTGTTTTTAAAAAAAGTTTTAAAGAGTGTTCTTTTTAGCGAACACCGTAGGGTTCCGTTTTTAAATTTCCTAATTTAAAAGCCGTTGGTTAATAAAGCAGAAGAAAAATGATCCGATATTAAGGATAAATCATTCTAAAAAACCGGAGAATGGTGGCCAAATTAGACAAGTTTTGCATGACGAAAATGGAAATTTATGTTCTTAAAGTCTAATCAGATTCAGGAATTTTCTGGTGTTTAGTTTACTTTTTTCCTTTTTTTTAAAAATAATTCATTTCTGTTTTTAAATTAATTAACTGATAAACAGTTGATTGTGATTTTTATTTTGATTATTTTAGTACTATGTATTGCATAGTACATTATTAAACATATATCTTTGTATTATGATAGCAGAAAATACGCAAACACAAATGCGGAAAGGAATTCTGGAATATTGTGTTTTATCCATTATTGCCCGTGGTGAAATCTATGCATCCGACATCATCGCAGAATTAAGGTCTGCTAAACTGCTGGTTGTAGAAGGAACATTATACCCTTTATTAACGAGGCTTAAGAATAATGGATTACTAAGTTACAATTGGGTGGAGTCTACATCCGGTCCGCCCCGTAAATACTATGTGTTGACGGATGTTGGCCGTGATATTCTGGCCCAGTTAGACCAAACCTGGCAGGAACTGGCTTATGCAGTAGGAATATCGCAAAAAGGTAACCAATCGTAAAATTTTTAAACCAAAGAGAAATGGAAAAGACCATCATTATAAATATAGGCAACACAATTATCCACATTGAAGAAAGTGCCTACGAACGCTTAAAGGCTTATCTTGCAGAAGTAAAACGATATTTTTCCAATCATGCCGATGATCTGGAAATCGTTACAGATATTGAAAACCGGATTGCCGAGCTTCTTACTGAGTTGCTGGCGGCACAGAAAAAGCAGGTGGTGGATAATGGAGATGTACAGGCCATTATTGACCAGATGGGCCATGTAAAAGATTTCGACGGAACAGAAGAAGCAGAAGAACCGGTTTTACCATTTACAGCGTATTACCACAAGGAGAAGAAATTATACCGCGATATGGACGAACGTGTAATTGCGGGCGTTTGTGCCGGAATTGCCCATTACGTAAACATCGATGCCAAGTGGGTTAGACTGATTGCCCTTCTGACGGTTTTTTTAGGCGGAACCGGTTTATTGGTATATGCTTTACTGTGGGTTATTATGCCGAAAGCCAAATCGCGTATTGAAAAAATGGAAATGAGAGGAGAGCCGGCAAACCTGCAGGGATTTCAGAAAAATCTGGATGAAGAATTACAAGCCGTAAAAGAAAGACTCAAAGAAGTAAATACCCAGGCCAGACCCATTTTTGTACGTTTCGGTATGTTTATAGGCGAATTTTTTGAATGGCTTGGCAAATTTATTTCAGGTACCGGAAAAGTTATATTTAAATTTATTGCAGGCGCAATTGTTATTTTCGGTGCGTTTTTCCTTCTGGTGTTGGTGGTTTCACTCGCTGCTTTTTTTGGATTCTGGGACTCGAGTGCTTATGAAACTTTTCCCTTATCCATTGTAAATGACGGTTACCGAGAAGGTCTCCTTTTTGGTTCTTTTATTGTATTTTTTATCCCAATACTGGCGCTCGTACTGTTCTCCATCCGGATTGCATTTAACAGGCAGTTAATCAACAAAACATTGTCGTTTGCGTTGTTAATTATCTGGCTCGCAGGTGTGGCAACTACTGGTTTCTATGTGGCAAAAATTTCGACAGAGTTTAAACAACATGCAGAACTGACTCAAAAAACAGATCTTGAAAATCATGAGACGTACACCATTGACATCGACCGAAGCAAATACTTTAGCAAGGAAGATAGCTTGAAATACCGAATCGGCGCCGACTACAAAAACCAGATTGTGGTAGATGACATGGATGATGGTCCTTTTGTAATTCCCAATAACATTCGAATTAAAATTGAGAAGAGTGAGAATGAAACTTCGAGCTTAACGCAAACGTACGAATCGCAGGGAAAAACATTCCAGATTGCTTTGGAAAATGCACAGAACATCAGTTATAGTTACACACAAAAAGACAACCTGCTTTTGTTTAGTCCTAAGTTTCAGCTTAA
>JASLGV010000308.1 GCA_030149995.1 Pedobacter sp. | reverse complement strand
TTTTCTCTAAAGCATTTTTCTCTCGGACAGATCCAGATAACCGATGGTAATGAAAATAGTTATGGCGTTTACAGCCCTTCGGAAATCGCCATAGATGGTGTTTACTCAAAAAAATTGAGCGATCATTTTTCACTCGGCGTAGCTTTTAGATATATAAATTCTAACATCAATAATGGCATAACAACAGAGAATGCCCAGTCTAAACCGATATCGACCGTTTCGGGTGATGTATCGGCCTACTATAGAAAAGATGCACATATCTTAGGCAGCGATGCAGAACTCGCATTTGGACTTAATATTTCTAATCTTGGCAATAAGGTAACTTATCAGAAAGGTTACATCAAATATTATCTTCCGGCAAATATGAAACTCGGGGTGGCTACAACCCTATATAACAACGAGGACAGAATGACCTTCGCACTTGATCTCAATAAACTGCTGGTGCCTACCAACCCGGAGCGGGATCCGGATGGAAACATCACCAGGGGAAAGGATACAGACAGATCCCTGCTGGGGGGAATTTTTGGTTCCTTTAGCGATGCACCCGGAGGATTTGCAGAAGAACTGCGCGAAATTAACTATTCGCTCGGCGCAGAATACTGGATCAGGAACCAGTTTGCCCTGCGTGCAGGATATTTTTTCGAAGACCCTACCAAAGGAAACAGAAAATACATCACCACCGGTATAGGGGTTAATTACAAGGATCGCATTAAAGTAGACCTGGCTTATGTAGTAGCCAACAGGCAAAGAACTCCACTGGCACAGACCCTTCGGGTTGGTTTGAAGTTCAACATCAATAAGAAAAATATTGCAGAAACACCTGAACAGCAGGAAGCAAAAAGATTATTGGAACAAGCTTCTGGCTTAAAACAGCCCGAAGGAGTAATTAAAAATCCGGCAGAAGAAGGCTTAAGCCCGAAAGAGATTAGAGCCAGGCGCAGAGCAGAGAGAAAAGCAGCAGAAGATAAAGCGAAGCAGGAAGCTGAAAAAAAGAAAGCTGATGCAAAACAGGAGCGTTTAAAAGAGAAACTAAAAACAACTTCAGCTACAACAACAACCGGGTTTATAGGGAAGGAGGAAATGAATGAAACAGATTAAAAAGTACATTTTATTACACGGTCTTTTGCTTGCGGGTACTTTTCTGTATGCACAGGAACGTCCGGTTTCTGCCGGTGGCGAGGCAAAGGGAACCGGAGGAACGGTTAGTTTCAGTGTGGGACAGGTAGACTATATCAATCTGAATACGAACACGGTAAAAATTACGCAGGGCGTTCAGCAACCCGCAGAGATGCTGGTTTATCCGGGTAATAATCCGGTTATTATTGACCGCAATCCCGAGTATAGTTTATATCCAAATCCAACCAGAGATTTTACCGTATTGCATGTTAAACAAACAGCCCTTACTCAAAAGATAAGTTATGTACTGTACGACATGCTGGGTAGGGTTATAGCCAGAGAAAAATTAGTAGATGTAAGAACGACGATCAGGGTAGATCAGCTTCCAAGCGCGGTTTACATCCTTACAGTGGTAGACGACAGCAACAATAAAGTAATTACACAATTCAAAATCGTAAAAATTCTATAGTATGAGCAAGATCAGATTAAGCATCGTATTTCTGCTTTTATTAAGTTGTAAATTTTCAATACTCATGGCTCAGGCTCCGCAAAAAATGAGTTATCAGGCCATTCTCCGCAACGGTTCGTCAGAATTGATTGTGAACAAGACTGTAGGCATGCGTATAAGCATTATTCAGGGAGCTGAAAACGGTACAGAAGTTTACGTAGAGGTGCAGAAGCCCGTTACCAATGCCAATGGACTCGTTACAATAGCCATTGGTACCGGAACCGTATTGCGTGGAAGTTTTGCCGGTATAAACTGGGGAAACGGACCTTACTATATTAAAACAGAAACAGATCCTTTAGGTGGTGCAAGCTATTCTATTACAGGTATAAGTCAGTTTATGAGCGTACCTTATGCTTTGTTTGCTGCAAATAGCGGATCCTCAACCGGTGCAGCAGGTAAATCGGCTTACGAAATATGGAAAGAACAACCCGGAAACGCGGGTAAAACCGAAGCAGATTTTTTAGAAGCGATCAAAGGACCAGCAGGTAAAGATGGTGTGGCAGGTGCTAAAGGCGATCCGGGTGATAAAGGTATACCCGGCGATAAAGGACTGGATGGCTTACCTGGAAAAGATGGTCAGTCTGCTTTTGACCTTTGGAAAACACAACCTGGAAATGCAGGCAAAACCGCAAGCGATTTTCTGGAAGCAATAAAGGGAGCAGCGGGTAAAGACGGGGTAAAAGGAGATGCAGGCGAGAAAGGCGAATCGGTATTTGACATCTGGAAAAAAGATCCGGCCAACGCAGGTAAAAGCGAAGCCGATTTCTTAGAAGGCATTAAAGCGGTAAAGGGCGATAAGGGAGAAACAGGTTTAAAAGGTGATAAGGGAGATGCAGGCGAGAAAGGCGAATCGGTATTTGACATCTGGAAAAAAGATCCGGCCAATGCAGGTAAAAGCGAAGCCGATTTTTTAGAAGGCATTAAAGCGGTAAAGGGCGATAAGGGAGAAACAGGTGCAAAAGGTGATAAGGGAGATGCAGGCGAGAAAGGCGAGTCGGTATTTGATATCTGGAAAAAAGATCCGGCCAATGCAGGTAAAAGCGAAGCCGATTTTTTAGAAGGTATTAAAGCCGTAAAAGGCGATAAAGGAGACGATGGAAAATCTGCTTTTGATCTGTGGAAAGAAAAAAGTGGCAACGAAGATAAAACACTGGCAGATTACGAAGCGTCGTTGATGGGGAAAAACGGTAAAACCATTTTGAATGGCATTGTAGATCCGGCTCCGGAGCTGGGAACTGAAGGCGATTTCTTTATTAATACCGAAACCCTAACCTTTTTCGGCCCTAAAGCCAGTGATGGCAGCTGGCCGGCAGGTTCTGTTTTAAAGGGAACAAATGGTGTAGGCCTGGATTTTAAAGGTTCTTATGCCGATCTGACTGCTTATACGGCCGCTGGAAATGCGGTAGAACTCAACAAAGCATATTACAACTCCACAGATAAAAAATCATATATCTACAATGGTACAGAATGGAAAGTTTTTGCACAGGATGGTACCGGGGGGGCAGGCTCCGCACTTGAATTTAATGTAGATAGAAACATTACCCGTGCTGGTTTACCAGGTGTTGGTACAAATATGGGAGCAGGCAAAACAACCGCCCAGTTTCTCGAAGATTATTTTTTTCCTCGTTTAGCCGCTACACCTCCAACAGCTGTATTAAGTGGCACTGCACTGGATATTCCCTATGCCACATGGAAGAATTTTACGGGTTTTGGAACAACCCTAAATCTTACTTATACGGTAACCAACAAAAGTAAACAAGACGATACCGAAGATAAAAACATTACCTCCATCCGGTTATTATCGGGCGGCACAGAAGTGGCAACGGGTACGGTTAATAATGCTGTAAATCCAATGACAGGAACATTTAATGTGCCTTTTTCAAATCCGGCCGGATCAAAAACAGCCGATTTTAGCAAAACGTTTCAATTAGAGGTAAAAGATGAGCAACCCCAAACCGTATCATCAAATACCCTTACCGCATATATGCGTAAGGCAAACAGACTTACTCTTACCACGCCAACCTTAAACCCACCAACCCTGGTATACGAGTATGGTACGTCTGATATTCCCATCACCTTAAACTGGACTTTTAATAAGAACGATGAAACCGTACAGGATATTAAGGTGAGTGGTGTTTCTACCGGATCACTGACAACCGTTAGTAAACAGGTTATATTTAAGGCCATCGCGAATGGTGGTACCGATAGTCAAAGTTTTCCTGTTGCCATTACCGGCGATATTTATGGGGTTACAACCGCCACCTCACCAACCATTAAGTGGGAAAGTACGCTGTACAGGGGAACAATCTCCTCTTCAATTTCACCTTGCGAAAGTGGATTTTCTATATCTGATAATACCATCGTGAACGGAAGTACGACCTTGTTGGGGGGAACCTGGAAAGGCGATACAGGGTATGATTTTGTTTGTGATGCCGGAGGTAAATATGTGTATTACGCTTACCCGGATGATAATGCGGCACCTGTAGTGGAATATTATGATGCCACGTTTAAAGCCTGGCAACGCTATCCCGATAACCAGCTCAAAGTGATAACAAAGGCAAATTTCGAAAATGCAAGCGGTTATAAAGGCAAAACCTATAAACTGGTATTTGTTTGTGTGGAGTATAAAAGTGCAACCGTAAAAATTAGAATCAATTAACCGCATGTTACAGGTAACTTCAATAAAGTATATGGATATGAAAATATCGATTGAAAAAATCATAAGTGGAATCGTTGTTTCGCTG
>JASLGV010000270.1 GCA_030149995.1 Pedobacter sp. | reverse complement strand
TGCCTTCAACTTCCTGCACATACCATAAAGGATAGGTATCGTTATCACCATAGGTAAATAATATGGCATTCGGCGGACAGGAAACGAGGTAGTTATAGGCCATGTCGCGGGCAGTCCATTTGGTGGAACGGTCGTGGCCTTTCCATTCTTTAGAAGCCAGCAGGAGGGGAACGCACAACAGACATACGATGGTGGAGCCAATGGCTGCCACCCTGGGATTAATGCGTTTTGACAGCAGGTCTGCAAGTGCCATTGCACCAAGTCCGATCCAGATGGAAAAAGCATAAAAGGAGCCTACATAGGAATAATCCCGTTCGCGCGGTTGTACGGAAGGTTGATTTACGTATAATACAATGGCAAGCCCGGTAAACAAGAAAAGTAAAAGGATAACCAATGCATCTTGTTTTTTACGTTTGGCATGGTAAAAAAGACCGATCAGTCCTAATAGTAAAGGCAGTGCATATAAAGGTGTATAGGTTACACTTTTAACCACCGAATTCGGCAGGTGCTTGCCTCCGTCAAAAATACCGCTTGTCCAGTTTCCGTCAATTCCGCCTTTGTTGGTTTGTCCGTCTGCATCGTTGTAGCGACCCACAAAATTCCAAAGAAAATACCGCCAGTACATCTGGTACATCTGCCAGCTTACCATCCAGTGGATGTTATCGGCAAAGTTAGGCGGCCGGTTGTCGCTGATCTGGAGCCATTCTTTATAAAACTGTACGTCTTGTGGACTGGAACTGAACATCCGGGGTAAAATGGTGGTATGATCGTAAACTGCATCTGTTTTTTGTCCGGCACTTTCATATTTTGTTGTGCCCTTGCGGTAAATGGTGGCACCTTGTTGTTGGTCTATCACTTTGGCATCGTAAAAAGGACCGCTTAACAACGGATTTTCTCCATACTGAATGCGGTTCAGGTAGCCATATAAAGTAAAGGCATTATCGGGGTGCGAATTGTTTAAATGCGGATTTGCCGTAGCACGAATTGGAATATAGGCAAATGAACCATAACCAAAATAGATAAAAGCAATGCACAAAAGGGCGAGATTCAGGTTTGTTTTTTGATGGCGTATGCTGTATAAAATCCCGACCACAATGGCAACAATCAGCAGCAATAAGAAAAAGAAGGCGCCCGACCCAAAGCCTAAGCCAAGGGTATTTACAAAGAAAAGATCAAAGTACGCTGCAAACTTAACCGTGTAACCCCGAATGCCGTATTGCACAACAGCCAGTATGGCTACGCCGCTTAAAAAAGCCCGGATGCCATTTTTTACAGTAATGTTTTTACTTCTCCTGAAAAAGTAAACCATGGCAATGGCCGGGATGGTTAGCAGGTTTAATAAATGGATCCCGATGGATAGGCCCATAATGTAGGCGATAAACACGAGCCATTTGTCTGCACGTGGCTGATCCGCTTGTGCATCCCATTTTAAGATGGCCCAAAATACAATGGCCGTACACAGGGATGATAAGGCAAATACAATGGTTTCGACAGCCGAAAACCAAAATGTATCGGTAAAGGTAAAGGCCAGGGCGCCCACCAAACCAGCACCCATTACACGGATCAGGTCGGATGTACTTAAGGCTTCTCCGGCTTTGCTGGTTACCAGTTTTCTGGCAAGTGCAGTAATGGTCCAGAACAAGAACATAATGGTTGCCCCGCTGGCAATGGCAGAACCCATATTGGTAAAGTAGGGAACCCTGGTGTTATCACCCAGCGAAAGCAGAGAGAACATTTTGCCCAGCATGGCGAATACCGGATAGCCCGGCTGATGGGATACCTGTAAGCGGTAGGCACAAGAAATAAACTCGCCGCAATCCCAAAAGCTAACCGTGGGTTCGAGCGTTAAAATATAGGTGGCAGAGGCTATTACAAAACAAAGCCATCCCAGCAGATTATTAATTTTTTTATACTGCATGTTTAATGGGTTATATATGCATTTAAAGGTCTGTATTTTGTTGCTAACAATTAAACAAAAACACACCACATTAAGTAATTCTAATGAACGTATGTGTTTTTGGAATGCTTAAACTTGATTTATAAGTTACAACTACAAATCAGTTTAAAAGGGGTAATGCTTTAAATCTTATATTCATAATTGCTTTTAAACCAGGCTTATTTAAAGATACAGCTTTATTTAGCCAAACCATGCAACAGACAGAACTGGCTTTTCCCTTATTCGAATGGATATTCTGCCTTGGTGAGCATTTTCGAAAATAAAGTACTCTTTGGTTTACCGATCAACACGGGGGGATTTACACGTACGATCCGGTAAATGGAAACCTTTCTGATGGGCCGGTGGTTCTTACCGCTGGCGATCCGGGTACGATAGAAACTTTTTAAGGTAGCCCGATGCCGGAATAAAAGACAGGATTAAAGCTTTAAGGTAAAAAAGAGGCTTAACAGGGATAACAAGAGAAACCACTGGTTAAGCCTCTTTTAATTTTTTTGGAAAGTCTGTTTCTTAAACGGATCTGCTTAATTTAGGTGTGTATTTAGTATAGATCAGCACGGCAAGCAGAACAATACAGGTAGCCATTGCATACAAGGTGCCGGGACTATAAAAATAGCTGGCTGCCGCACCCAGCGGGATCAGCATGTTGTTGGCCGATTGCAAGCTCTGGTTTACACCTTGCAGTTCGCCTTGCTTACTTTCATCAACCGATTGCGATAATTTTCCGTTATAGGTCGGCTCGAACAGGCCGGATCCTGTAATGATACAGATAATCGCCATCGAAATGCTGATTATGGAAGGAATAAGGGCACTGATCACAATACAGGTTAAGCCCATCGCCAGCAGCATTAAACCCGTTATTCCAATGCTTCTTTCACTCACTTTCTTTAATAACCAGGGCAACAGAACGGCACGCGAGAAGATATCGAAAATCCCCACCAGGGTAAGTATGGTGCCGATAAATGCCGGCCCCCATTTATAAATCTCTTTAAGAAAGATGATGAAGTTAAATTGGAAAACACCCAGGCCGGCGTAAAACAGGATACCAATTACCAAGAGCCATTTAACTTCTTTCAGGCTGAAGATGGATTTAAACTGAGAAAACGTATTGAAGCTGCGGAGGGTTAAACTTTTGGTCCTTTTTTCGGGTGCCAATGATTCTGGCAGTAAAAAATAAACCGCCAAAGCCGATGTAAAAATTAAGGCTGCGGTAACATAAAAAGGTAAGGCCAGGTTTATGCTTCCAAGCAGCCCGCCAAGGGCAGGACCTCCTAATTTTCCAATGCCCATGGCCGAACCGATATATCCAAACCACTTGGCCCGTTCTTTGGGTTCGGTGCTGTCAGATATATAGGCGAATAAGGCACTTATGTTGCCAGCGGTTAATCCGTCTATCATACGGCCTGCAAAAAGTACCCAGAGCGCGCCGCCAATTCCAAATAATACGTAACCAACGGTAGAGCCCAGCAAGCTGAATAAAAGAATGCATTTTCGCCCATACCGGTCGCTTAAAGCGCCCAGGGCGGGAGCAGCAAAAAAGGTACAGGCCGAAAATACAGACATCAGCATGCTCATGCCCAGCACCACCTGTTGGTCTGGCAGGTATTTACCCACTATAAACGGGAGGAGGGGCAGTACGATAGACATGCCAATGGAATTTAATGCTACAATGCAAATGATGATCCACAGTTGTTTTTTAGATTTCATGCGGTTGTAATAAAAGCTTTAGTGTTTGCTAAACATGCTGAGCATCTGATCCAGCGCATCACTGGCATGCATGCGTTCGCCGTTGTGGAGCGATTGTTTAGCAGCCGCCGAAGCCCGTTTGCGCATACTGCTTTCGTAAGCTGCAATGGCAGATTGCAAATCATTGTATTTATCTGATGTTAAACAGTCTGTTAGTTCCAGTGCATCAAGCATGGCCATGTTGGCGCCTTCGCCGGCAAAAGGAGGCATTACGTGTGCAGCATCGCCCATTATGGTCAGGTTTGACTGGGTTTTCCAGGTTTGATCTAAAGGCATGCAATAAATTTTGCGCGGAACAAAAGAAGTGGTGGCATTTTCGAAGAGTTCGCTCCAGATACAACCCCAATCGGCATATTCTTCTTTAAACCAATCCAGCATCTGCTGGCGGTTTGTAAAGTCTAAACCACTTTCTTCTGCCCAGCTTTCTGCAGGTTTGAAAGAGGCATAATAGGTGAGCTCTCCGGTACCTTTTAACCCCATAAACAGGTTTTTACCGTTTCCGTAAGCCATTAATTTACCACCATTTAGCAAGGCATAAATATAGGGTATTGCTTTTTCGGGATGATGCACATTGCCTTCGAGCATGGTTACGCCCGAATAAAAGGGCCTGATGTCTGTAAGGTAAGGACGGATTTTGGAATTAACTCCATCGGCTGCAACAACCAGATCGGCATAAGCGGAAGTGCCATTTTTGAAATGAAGCAACCAGCCTTCCTGCTGCTGTTCCATTGAAATAAAATGGCTGTCCCAGATAATTGTTCCCGGTTCTAACGCGTCGAGTAACAAACTTCTTAATGGGCCTCGGTCTATTTCGGGCCGAAAATTCACATTATTGAAATCATCGGCAGGTTTGGTTTCGTGATCGCTGAAAAGGATTTGTGCCTGCTTATTCACTATTACTTTCTTATCTGCCCCGGGACGGTACTTCTCTTTAAATGGCTTCAATAAACCCATTTCGCGTATGGCAGTTAAACCAGACCCTTCGTGCATATCCAATGGCGAACCGATTAAACGGGCCTCGCGGTTAACGTCTCTTTCGTACAGATTTACTTCTACACCTTTTAGCTGTAAAAGTTTGGCGAGTGTAAGTCCTCCGGGACCTCCACCTACAATTGCAATTTTCTTATTATTAAGTAGCATAGATATGTCGTTCTGATGATGAAGCAAATTTAGAACGTATTTCAGAGATAAAATATCTATTTTTGACTTAAAAATAGTCGTAAAAGACTTTATGGAAAAGCAAAGTTTACAATCGGAGCCGCTTATTTTACAACAGTTTGCACATACGCTGGGCACAACTGTTGTAAACCGGAAACTGGAAATACCCGAACGTTTTGGTAAAGGGTATTGCAAAGGTTTTGTGTTCAATAAGCACATCCGCATGCTTATTCTTAATTTCGAGTTAAAGGAGAATTTACTGGTCGAAAATCCAGAAATCCATACGCTGGGTAAAATGATCCTTTTTAAGTTTCAACATGTTTTTCCGGCCATCAAAAACACTTCGGCAGATAAACCGGTAACAGGAACACCTTCCGTTCTAATTGCCACCAGTACTTTAAATACAGATAAGGTGGTACCCATCGATACGCATACGGCAACTGTTAACATAGAAGTGGATGCCGCCTATCTGAACGGATTATTTGATCTGTCGAAAAAAACGGTGATATTGGAAAGCCTGTTGCAAAACGCACAACCCTTATTGTTCGAGCAAATAATTTATCCTTCCTTACAAGATATTCTGAATGAAATTATTTCCGAAGCGGTTGACAGCACTTTTGAATTGTTCTTTTTGCGGGTAAAGGCCGAAGAATTGGTTTGCAGGCTTTTAATGGAACTGGAAAAACGGGAAGAAAAACATCTTTACGATTTAAATGCATCCGATATTCAAACCATCTATCAAATAAAAGAGCAGATCCTCTCGCACCTGGAAATTCCGCCTGTTATAAAGGAACTGGCAGAAGGAGCCAACATGAGCCCGACGAAGTTAAAGAGGTTGTTTAAACAGGTTTTTGGCAATAGTATTTTCAGTTATTACCAGGGTTTCAGAATGAAGGAGGCCGCGCGTTTGCTGAGAGAAGAAAAGCAGTCGGTTTCAGATACGGGCTATCAATTGGGATTTACCAACCTCAGTCATTTTTCAAGGGTATTTAACGAACACACCGGTATGAAACCCAAACAATATAGCAAGTCTTAAATAAGCCTGGATTCATCAGGAATATTCGGCGAAATGTAGTGTACAG
>JASLGV010000533.1 GCA_030149995.1 Pedobacter sp. | reverse complement strand
TCTAAGAACATACCGATACGCATATTGGTAATGCCCTCCTTTACATAAGCCGCAGCAGAACCCGATGAGGTGGCAATAACAGAAACGATTGATGCACCAATGGCATAATGAATATCAACACCAAGACCCAAGGTTAAAAGCGGTATGATAATAACGCCTCCGCCTAAGCCTGTTAAAGAGCCCAAAAACCCGGCTAAAAAAGCGCCTAAAAGCACGATAATCGTAAATAAAATTACTGACATGCGGGCAAATATAAAGTACTTATTCCGGCTAAACGAAAGATTAAGCCAATAAAATAAAGTCTATATATTATATGGAAGATGTAAAATGAACAAAGAAAAGTACTCTATTAAGTCTTGATTTTTAACCTTTAAAGCATACAAAGACTAAAAAATTATTTTATTCTAAAACCGTAAAATTGATTTCGTTTGATTTACCTCCTTAACATTTGGTATGTATACAAGCTCTGCGTTTTTCAAATAAATTTTACTGCGCAAGGCGTGATTACGATCCAAGTCTTCTAATCATTTCAGCACTTAAATCACGGCCATCATTTAAACGGTTGGCAAAAAATGATTTGGCTGCCTCAAAATGTTCTTTGTAACCCTTAAGATCTCCATAACCTATAATGGATGCCCATTCGTGAACCGCTGTATGAAACTCCAAATCATCACCACGAATCGATTTATCATATAAAGCTGCGTGGATGGATTCTTCCAGCATGGCTTCGTTTTTAAATAAATATTCAGCAATACCTAAACGCAACTTAAATGGTGGCGTTTGGCAAATCAGGTTATCGTATGGATTTACCCCCATTTTATACCAGGCATACACCATGCTTAATAAGCTCAGGTGCGAATTTGGTTTTTGCTTATGATTTGCATCCGACAGGCTAAATTCTTTCATTACCTGATCGTCCAGCAACAGCAACTGCTGTTTTTCATGGAAAACAAAATCACGCGCTGCATAAATCTTCTCTCTAAAAACCAATTCGTTTTCGCAAATCATGAGCCTGTATAATTCCGATTCGGCCTGCGCATAATATTTTACCTGCTTCTGTGCATAAGGGTTCAGGATGGCAAGACCGGCATAAATGTGTGATTTATAACTAAAAATACGCAGGGTAGTCAAAATCTTAACATTATCAATACCTCCGGCATAAGCAGGGTTATCCCAAGGGAAAAACCCGGCATTTTTCCAGGCCGAGCCCATACTTTCAAAACCCATGTGTGTAACAGCCTGTGTATCGGCCACAATACGGTCGTGCTCTTTAAAATCGTCCATCTCTATAATGTTGGATTTTAAAGACTGGTATACTTTTAGAATACGTCCATATGTTTCATCATTTGCACGGTGCCGGATTACAACCAGGGTCTGACCTTTTGTACTAAAAGCGGGTCCATGTAAAGAGTGGCAGGTAATAATCTGTACATCCTTTGGCAAATACTTTTCAAAAGCAGCAATTTCAGGATGCTTGACAGAAGTTTGTCCTGCAACAGTTGCCCCAAATTTGGTAGATCGTGCAAATACGGCCACCACCTCGTCAATTTTTTCGGCTTCTACACAATAAATAATAAAATCAGATTTACGCGATACCTCGTGCCCGTCTATAAGCACTTCTACCCCCTTGGGTTCCAGTTCTTCTTTCAGATCGGCAAAACGCAGTGGCATATCTGCACCGCATACTGAATGGCCTGCTTCAACAAAAGACAGGGCATACAGTTTACCCATATCGCCCAATCCGATAATTCCTATTTGCATACAACAAAAGTAAACTATCGGATATAATTTATAATAAAACTTATATAAAATTGTTATTTTAAACAGGAAAAGAAAACAATCTTAATTATGTATTCGTGCTTTTACAGAAATAAGTAGGGTATAATTATAGATTAAAACTACTTTTACAACAAACATCTATATTTAAATTATGCAAAGAGTTAAACACATTCTTTATTTGACGGTCGGATTTTTTATTTTAAATCAAACAGTTGCACAGGCTCAATTAGATTCTATAAAAAATACAGATCCCTCTTTAAATGGTCAGTACCAGTTTATGTTATCCAGATCAAAAACCGTTTATGGTGCCAAACTGATCAATCCGGTAAGATTATCATCCTTATGGCAAAGTGTTACGGATACCTTAAAAAAAGAGCGGAAGCAATTACAGGAAGCCAAACAGGAAATTAAAAATCAGGCGGCCAGTATTTCTGCATTAAAGGGTGAGGTATCAGGTAAAGAAAATTCTTTGGCCGGGGCCAATGCCATGGTAAATGAAATTAAATTCTTAGGTATCTCTTTTACAAAAACCACTTATAATTTAATCGTATGGTCTGTTATTGGGGTTTTAGCGGTTGCCCTAATCATCGTTATTGCCCGTTCGGGAAAAAATATATCAGAAGCCAGGCACAGAACCCAGCTTTATGAGGAGATTAATACAGAATATCAGAACTACAAAACTAAGGCCAACGAAAAAGAACGCAAGCTTGCCCGCGAGTTACAAGACGAACGCAATAGGTGGGATGAAGCCCATGGCAGATAAAAATTGTCTAAGGCCATACCTCTCAGCATATG
>JASLGV010000193.1 GCA_030149995.1 Pedobacter sp. | reverse complement strand
CTGCATTTATAATATTCTTATAAATAGAAATTGATTAGTAAGTCATACATAATAAAACCGGTAAAGAAAAATGTTTCTTTACCGGTTTTTTATTTTAAGATCAGTTTTTTACAGCTGTTTGATTTTCTGGATATTATCTTTTGAGTGTTACCGCTCACTATAATTCTTTATGTTATACCAGAAACCGATTTGGTCAGTATGCTTTTTGTTAAATTAAATTTAAATTGCCTTCATGAACATTGAATTTAATAGAAATGAGGATGTAAATAAGCAGCTGGTTTATGAGCTGCAAACCAAACTCAAAAAGATATATACAGGCGGCGGTGAAAAAAGCGCTGCCAAACAAAAAGAAAAAGGTAAGCTGCTGGTTAGAGAACGCATAGCTTATTTAATAGATAAAGGAACAGATTTTTTAGAGGTAGGTGCTTTTGCAGCCGACGGAATGTATGCCGAGCAGGGGGGATGCCCTGCTGCAGGTGTGGTTTGTGGCATCGGTTATGTAAGCAAACGTCAGTGCATGATTATTGCCAATGATGCGACTGTAAAAGCGGGTGCCTGGTTTCCGATGACGGCAAAGAAGAATCTGCGCGCACAGGAAATTGCAATGGAAAACCGTTTACCTGTTATTTACCTGGTAGATAGCGCGGGCGTTTACCTGCCCATGCAGGATGAAATTTTTCCGGATAAAGAACATTTTGGGCGTATGTTTCGTAACAATGCGATGATGTCTGCTGAAGGAATTGTTCAAATTGCGGCTATTATGGGAGCATGTGTGGCTGGGGGTGCTTACCTGCCCATTATGAGCGATGAAGCCATGATTGTGGATGGCACAGGCTCTGTGTTTCTTGCGGGGTCTTACCTGGTGAAATCGGCCATTGGAGAAAATGTAGATAATGAAACGCTTGGCGGTGCCACTACACATTGTGAAATTTCGGGTGTAACGGATTATAAACACCCAAATGATGAGGCTTGTCTGGATAGCATCCGGAAGATTATGAGTATGCTGGGAAAACCAGCCGATGCAGGTTTTGACCGAATTGAATCGAAACAACCAGCGTCAGATGTGCAGGAACTATATGGAATTTTACCTGATAACAGGGAAAAACAATACGACATGATGGAAATTATCAACCGTTTGGTGGATAATTCTGAACTGGAAGAATACAAAAAAGGTTACGGACAAAGTATTATCTGTGGCCTTGGGCGTATAGATGGATGGGCCGTTGGTATTGTGGCCAACCAGCGCAAAGTGGTAAAATCGAAAAAAGGTGAAATGCAGTTTGGCGGTGTGATTTATTCAGACAGCGCCGATAAAGCAGCCCGATTTATTATGAATTGTAATCAGAAAAAAATTCCGCTTGTTTTTTTACAGGATGTTACGGGTTTTATGGTAGGCAGCCGCTCCGAACATGGAGGCATTATTAAAGATGGGGCCAAAATGGTCAATGCGGTGGCAAACTCGGTTGTACCTAAATTTACCATTGTGCTGGGTAATTCTTATGGAGCCGGAAATTATGCCATGTGTGGTAAAGCTTACGACCCGAGGTTGATCTATGCCTGGCCCACAGCTAAAATTGCTGTAATGGGGGGCGCACAGGCTGCCAAAACATTACTTCAGATCCAGCAGGCTGCCTTAAAATCGAAAGGTGAAGTTTTATCAGAGGAGAAAGAAGCGGCTTTGCTAAAAGAAATTACAGATAAATACAATCATCAAACCACACCGTATTATGCAGCATCACGACTTTGGGTAGATGGGATTATAGATCCTTTGGAAACCAGAAAGGTTATTTCGATGGGAATTGAAGCCGCTAATCAATCACCCGTTACCAAAGCTTTTAATGTGGGGGTTATTCAAACTTAGTTTTAGACCTCTAAATTAGAACTGCGGATTAATAAGTAAACTATCCTGACAAACCATTTTTGAAGATAAGTATTTAAAGAATTATCTTTGAATTTAATTTTGCAATACAAAACACACATATAAAATGTCACAAGAAACTGAACACGTTCAATGCTTAATTATAGGATCTGGTCCTGCTGGTTATACAGCCGCAATTTATGCTGCAAGAGCTGATTTAAAACCCATTATGTATACTGGTATGCAGGCGGGTGGACAGCTTACACAAACAACCGATGTAGAAAATTTTCCAGGTTACCCGGAAGGAATTATGGGACCTGAAATGATGGAAGATTTCCGTAAGCAGGCTGAGCGTTTTGGTACCGATATCCGCTTTGGATATGTAAGTTCTGTTGATTTCTCTGCTACGCCACATCGTGTGGTGGTCGATGAAATTAAAACCATTACAGCCGATACCGTAATTATTGCTACAGGTGCTACCGCCAAATGGCTGGGTTTACCAAGCGAGCAGCAATACAATGGATTTGGCGTTTCTGCTTGTGCCGTATGCGATGGCTTTTTCTTTAAAGGTCAGGATGTGGCTATTGTAGGTGCAGGAGATACCGCAGCAGAAGAAGCGACTTACTTAGCCAAACTTTGTAAAAAAGTATATATGCTGGTTAGAAAAAGCGAGTTCAGAGCTTCAAAAGCAATGGTTGCAAGGGTATTGGCCACTCCGAATATCGAAGTAATTTACGATACAGAGACCAAAGAAATTGTTGGAAATGGCAAAAATGTAACGGCTGTTAAAGTATTTAACAATAAAACAGGTATTGAATCTGAAATCCCGGTAGAAGGTTTCTTTGTGGCAATCGGCCATAAACCAAATACTGATATTTTTAAAGATCAGCTGGATATGGATGAAACCGGCTACCTGCTTACCAAACCAGGTTCAACATTTACAAATATAGAAGGTGTTTTTGCTTGTGGAGATGTACAGGATATGTACTACAGACAAGCTGTTACAGCTGCTGGTTCGGGTTGTATGGCTGCTTTGGACGCCGAAAGATACCTGGCTGCCAAAGAGCACCCGGTAGAAGCTTAAGAATTTTAGTAATTGATTATAAAAAAAAGCTCCGGGATTTAATCCCGGAGCTTTTTTTATACATACAGGTAACTCCCGGATGTAGCATAATCCTTCATTTTTTCTTTCAGGATGTTTAAAAAAAGCTCCATGGCCGGACTGATCCATTTATTTGTATGATGTGCCGTAATCATGGTAATTTTTCG
>JASLGV010000133.1 GCA_030149995.1 Pedobacter sp. | reverse complement strand
GTAAGGGCCATATTCTGTACCGCACAAGATACCGCAGCAAGTTCTTCCCACTCGGGTACCTTACCCGTTACCTGCATGTTAATGGCTATTATGCAATCGGCCTGGGCTGTTTTTTCGGCAAAGCTATCGTACTTTTTTTGTAGAAACTGCTCCGCACTTACCCGCTCCTTGTATAAGTTACCCAACGTTTCACCCAACCGGGCCTTACCCGCTTGTCTAATTACAACAAAACGCCAGGGTTGTGTTAATTTATGCGTAGGTGCATAATTGGCAGACTCCAGTATCTGTTTAATTACCTCAACCGGAATTTCCTTTTTAATATAGCTGGCCGGCATAATACTGCGGCGTTCCTTTATAACTTTTGATATAATCTGATAGGTATCATTCATGGCTGTAAAAATAGGCAAAAGCAAAAAGACCAGGGCAGAAAGCACAACTAAAATGCTAAAAAGTATATTTTTTACTTTTTCATGTCTGATAACCTTTACCCGCTATCCCTTTACCCCCAGCTGTTTCCGGATCTGCTTTGCCCTTGCAAAAAAAGCCACCGATTCCCGGTCGGTCAGGAAATCCATGGTTTGCAGCAATTCATCCCTTACCCATGGGTATTTTATTGAAAAATTCGCCAGCACCTGCAAAGCATGCGCTTTTACCGCAACCGGTGCATTGGGATCGATGAGCCAGTTAAAAACAACCTCAATTAAGGGTTCTGTATCCACCCCGTTTATAAACTGTTTATTGGCTTCCGATGCCTTTTTACCCGTTATAAAAGCCAGGATTTTTACAAAATGGCGCAACGCCGAAAAGTTATGCAGAAGCGGCAATTTTTCTAAAAAGTAAGCCGCGTGTTCCAAAAACCGGTTTTCGTCGCTTACATATATCTTTTCCAGGATCCAGGCCGCCCGAAAACCAATCTGTTCATCCCCATTAAAACTCATGTCGATCAGGTCTTTTACCCCGAACGATGCATCAGCCGCAATGGCCGATAGCTTTTCAACCTTATTTTTCTCCAGGGTGGTTTTCAACGTATCCAAAAGCGTTTGCATGCCATAAAGATCAAACATTTCACGTATAAAAATAAATAAGATATTGATTTATTTGTGGAGTTGTTTAGCCATCAGCACAGATCTCAGCCTGTAAAAACGGCATGCAGCACATCGTGAAGAACCTTAAGCTACAAGGTAAAAAACACCGCTAAACGATGGAGCCGGTAAACCGTTTCCCATCTAAACACTTTACACTTCCGACTATAAACCGTATCTTTGCCGCTTATTAATTTTCAGCATGATTTCAGTTTCTAATTTATCGTTAAGATACGGCAAACGTACATTATTTGAAGATGTTAACCTAAAATTTACCCAGGGCAACTGCTATGGCGTAATTGGGGCAAACGGAGCAGGTAAGTCTACATTTCTAAAAATTTTATCGGGCGAAGTTAACCAGACTTCGGGAAGTGTAGCCTTTACACCAGGCGAGCGTATGGCCGTTTTAAAGCAAAACCATTACGAGTTTGACGAATTTTCTGTACTGGAAACCGTTATGATGGGACATAAAGAACTTTATTCCATTATGAAGGAAAAAGACGCCATCTACATGAAAGAAGATTTCACAGAAAAAGATGGTGAACGTGCCGGCGAACTGGAAAACCTGTTCGCAGAAATGGATGGCTGGAACATGGAAAGCAATGCCGCTACCATGCTAAGCAACCTGGGTATTACAGAAGACAACCACTATAAATTACTTAAAGAGCTCGATAATACCCAAAAAGTACGCGTATTATTGGCACAAGCCCTTTTTGGTAACCCCGATATCTTATTACTGGATGAGCCTACCAACGACCTGGACATTGAAACCATTGCCTGGCTCGAAAACTTCCTGGCAGACTACCAGAACATTGTACTGGTTGTATCGCACGACAGGCACTTTTTAGATGCTGTTTGTACCCACATTGTAGACATCGATTTCAGCAAAATGAGTATTTACACTGGTAACTATACTTTCTGGTACGAATCAAGTCAGCTGGCATTAAAACAACGCAGCGATCAGAATAAAAAGATGGAAGACAAGGTAAAGGAGCTGCAGGAATTTATCCGCCGTTTCAGTGCCAATGCCTCCAAATCAAAACAGGCAACTTCCCGTAAAAAAGCTTTAGATAAAATCGATATTACCGAAATCAAAGCTTCGAGCAGAAAATACCCCGCCATTATCTTTAACAATACCGGCAGAGAAGCAGGCGATCAGATTTTACAGGTAGAAAACCTGGGTAAAAACGGCATAGACGGACCTTTATTTGATAAAGTAACCTTTATGGTTAACAAAGGCGATAAAATTGCCATCCTTTCGCAAAACAGTTTGGCAACAGCCGCTTTCTACGATGTACTAACCGGCCGCGATACCGATCATAAAGGAGAATTTAAATGGGGCGTAACCATCAGTATCGCCGATATTCCAAATGATAATTCCGAATATTTTGCCGGAAAAGACGAAAACCTGGTAGACTGGTTACGCGAATATTCCGGAACCGATGCCGACGAGCAGTTTGTACGCAGCTTTTTAGGCCGTATGCTGTTCTCTGGCGAAGAGGTACTTAAAAATGTAAAAGTACTTTCAGGAGGCGAAAAAATGCGTTGTATGTTCTCCAGAATGATGTTACAGCAAGCAAACTTATTGTTGTTTGATGAGCCAACCAACCACCTTGACTTAGAATCGATCGAAGCCCTGAACAATGGTATGAAAGATTTTAAAGGAACTGTTCTGTTTACCTCACGGGATCACCAGTTAACAGAAACCGTTGCAAACCGCATCATTGAGATTACCCCTAAGGGTACCATCGATAAACTGATGACGTATGATGAATACATCAACAGTGAAGAAGTTGCCCAGCTCCGTAAAACCATGTATGCATAAAAAAGCATGGATCTGTAAATGAATTAAAGCCACCTGCACAACCATGTGCAGGTGGCTTTTTTTATTTAAATGAACCTGTTTTATGGAAGAAAGTAGCTTTTTCCAAAAAAAAGTACTTTCCCTGTAGCGTTCTTGTTTAAGGCCTCGTTTTATAGATAAAGTTAATGGCCGTTAACAATTAAGACCCCTGCGCCTTACAAAGCCCCGGGGGATTATAATTAAGTAACATATAAAACATTCATCTGAAAAAAGAACAACCATGAAAGGGAAATTTATTTTAGCATTTGCTGCCATTGCCGTTGCCTTTTCGGCCTGTAAAAAAGACTCACACTACGAACCCATTGAAGCATCCGGTATTGGTTTTGTACACGCATCGCCAGGTGCTGGTCCGTTAGACCTGATTGTAGATAATGGTAAAATAAACACAAAGGATTTTAATTATGCAGACGATCTGGGTTACTTTGCAGCCTATCCAGGTACCCACCTGTTGGGCGTTACCCAAAAAGACAACCAGAAATATGTTGCAACACTTACCGCCAGCTTTAAGCCAGGTTCCTTTTATTCAGTTTTCGTAACCGATACCCTGAAAAGAACCAAATTATTTGCTGTTGAAGACGACCTGAAAGCACCAGATGCAGATAAAGCCAAAGTACGTTTTATCAACCTTAGCCCCGATGCCGCTAAATTCGATTTAGCCGTTCAGGGTAAAGACGCCGTATTGGTTGCAGGAAAAGGATTTAAAGAATTTTCAGATTTTATTTCTATAGACCCATCAGATAGTTATACTTTCCAGCTAAAAGACAACAACAGCGCAACCGTAAAAGTAAGCTTACCTAATGTTAAAATAGAAAAAGGTAAAATCTACACCATCTGGGCAAAAGGATTTGTAACCACACAAACAGACGACCTGAAACTTGGTCTTTCCGTAATGACCAATAAATAAGAATCTACCTATGATACACCGTCCCCGGTACCATACTCCCAAAACTGGGGCGGTGTTTTTAAAAAAATCGTAGATTTAAAATATGTCAGAAAAACATAAACGCTGTTTTAAAGTCCCTTTGCAGGCGTGATAAAAAAAATACTCAGCACAGAGGACATGATTAAAGGCTGCCGCGAAAACGACCGCAGCTGTAAAGAAATGATGTACAAATCATTTTATGGCTATCTTTTGGCCATTATTTTGCGTTATGTTAAAGATGGGTTTGATGGAGAAGAAGTGGTTAACGATAGTTTTATAAAGATTTTCAAGTCTGTACATTTATTTAAAATACCCGAAAAGGGAGAAGATCTGCAAAAGGCTTTTAAGGGCTGGATAGCACAAATTGCTTCACGTACAGCAATTGATAAACTGAGGGCATCCAAAGTTCATTTATACGTAGACGATCTGAACGAATACGAACATCCGCCAACAACGGTTTCTGCAGCAAGCGATCTGCATGTAAAAGACATTATGAATCTTTTAAACCAGTTACCCGATATACACCGGCTGGTTTTTAATTTATACGAAATTGAAGGTTTTGCACACGAGGAAATCTCAAAAATGCTTCGCATTCCGGAAAGTTCAAGCCGCGTTTACCTTACAAGAGCTAAAAATAAGCTGCGCGCACTTTATTTAAACACCTTAGTTAATTCATATAAAAAAAATGGATAAAGAATTAATTGAGCATATCAAAAACCAACTTCAAAGCCACGAGGAGCCGTATGCACCTGGTGCCTGGGAGCGTTTTGCCGAACAGGAAACAGATAAAAGAAGAGGCTTCGTATACTGGCCGCTCTGGTTATCTGCCTGCGTTGTGTTGGTTGTTGCAGGTTTTCTCCTGTTCAACAGGCATACAGAACCTGCACCTGTAAACTATGCTCAAAAATCCGAAAACCAGCTTCCCGAAAATACCTCGCCAAAAGCAAGTGTAACACCTAATACTCCAAAAACAGGGCAAACACCTGCACCGGCCAAACATGCCACCCAATATGCAGCCCATACGCATCAGGAAACTGTAAACACCAGTCATCAAATCCATGCAGCAATAACAAACCTGGAGCAACCCCTTGTGTACAGCCCCGAACTGCAGGCAGGCAGGTTTATTACAAATACCCGCATCGGCGATGCAAAACCAGCCAGTAAGGTACTTAACCTGGTACAGCCGGCAAAGGCAGCACCACAAAAATTAACATTCGAAGCCATCCTGGCACAAGACAGCTATAAGGATCAAAATATAACAGCCAAAAATCATACAACTGCCGATAGGTGGCAACCCGGTGTATTTCTGGCACCAACCATGGGCAACGATAGTAAACTGAACTTAAATTATGGTTTCTCTTTATCGTACCTGATTGCCGATAAGATCTCGATCAGTTCAGGCCTCTCCTACGCATCCATCGGTTCTGCAGAATCTGCTCAGTCACATGGCGTTCAATCATTTTCCGATAAAAACCTGGAATCTGTTAATGCACAAGTACGCGGTTTAAACATTCCGCTCGAATTAAGATATAAAATCAGCGATAAAATATATACAGG
>JASLGV010000050.1 GCA_030149995.1 Pedobacter sp. | reverse complement strand
TATACCTCGCATTTATGTTTTTCTAGAAATAAGCCGATTTTTATAAAAATTTTTCTTAAAATCTTTTGATGAAACCTGGATGGTGCAGGGCTCATTTTAAAAATTTTGCCTTTTATAAGCTCTACACGATCGTCAAATAACCAGTTTAAATAATGGGAATAGCTGTATGTTAGAGAAGCATCAATATCATTTAATTGCATAACCGGCTTTTCTGGTGCATCATCGGAAGAATAAGGAATTACCGGCTTTTCCATAAATGAATATTTAATGTTTTAACAAATTAAAAAACAACCAATTAGAAAGCTAAAATACAATTTTTATTTGATTTTAAAAATTCATTTTTTGAATTCTTACAGCATTTAAAATGGCCAGAAAAGCAACACCAACGTCTGCAAAAACTGCTTCCCACATGGTGGCTACTCCACCCGCACCAAGAGCCAGCACAATGGCTTTAACCGCAAAGGCCAATACGATATTCTGTATTACAACCTTTTTTGTTGCCCGGCCGATTTTAATAGCTGTAGCAATTTTTGAAGGCTGATCTGTCTGAATAACAACATCGGCAGTTTCAATAGCCGCGTCACTTCCCATAGCCCCCATCGCAATCCCCAGATCACTCATGGCCAGAACAGGCGTATCGTTAATACCATCGCCCACAAAAGCCACAACATGTTCGGGATCTTTTTTAAATGCTTCGAGTTTTTGGACCTTATCTTCAGGCAATAAATCGCCGTAAAAAGTATCTATCCCCAAGGTGTTTGCTACCTTTTTTACAATGGCAGCTTTATCGCCGCTTAGCATAACAACCTGCTTAATTCCCTGCACATGAAGCGCTTTTACCGCGGCAGCCGAGTCTTCTTTTATTTCGTCGGCAATTAGTACATACCCCCCAAAGGTACCATCAACCGCTACCGCCACCATACTTTCTTCTACATCGTTTAACGCTGGATCGAAAGGAATATTAAATTTCTGTAACAACTTTACATTTCCTGCAAGTACTGTTTTCCCCTGTACAACGGCTTTTAAGCCCATGCCTGCTATTTCTTCTACCTGCTCTGCCTGCACAAGTTTGCTGGCACCATGGTGCGCAACAATTGCTTTTGCAATGGGATGGGTAGATTTAGACTCGACAGCCGAAAGTAAATCCAAAAATGATTCTTCATCCATGTGGCTTTCTACTTTCTGCACGTTAAAAACTCCTTTTGTGAGCGTTCCGGTTTTATCCATTACCACCACGTTCAGTTTGGTAATCAAATCCAGAAAGTTTGAACCTTTAAAGAGGATCCCATTGGCAGATGCCGCTCCAATTCCTCCGAAATAACCCAACGGAATGGAAATAACCAGTGCACAGGGACAAGAAATAACCAAAAATACCAGCGCCCGGTATAACCAGGTTTGAAAATGATAATCGGCCAATACGAAAAAAGGAATAACAACCAGTGCCAGTGCCAGGAAAAACACAATGGGCGTGTAAATTTTAGCAAACTTACGTATAAAAAGTTCTGGCTTGGCTTTACGGGCAACCGCATGTTGCACCATTTCTAAAATTCTGGATAGCGCACTGTCTGCAAATACCTTGGTAACGGTAATTTCTACAACCTGTTCCAGGTTTAGCATACCCGCAAGTACTGTTTCTCCCGCTGTAAGGCTTTTGGGCTTACTCTCGCCGGTTAAAGCGGCGGTATTAAAGCTGCTTTTTTCCGATTTCAATACCCCGTCTAATGGTACCTTTTCTCCGGCTTTAACCTGAATAACTTCTCCAACGGCTACTTTTTCCGGTGTGGTTTGCAGGTAATGCCCATCGCGTAAAACGTAGGCCGTTTCGGCCCGCACATCCAGTAATGCACGAATGTTATTTTTTGCCCGGTTTACAGCAGCCATCTGAAAAAGCTCTCCCACCGTATAAAACAACATAACCGTAACACCTTCGGGATACTCGCCAATGCAAAAAGCACCTATGGTGGCAATAGACATTAGAGAGAATTCTGTAAAGAAATCTTTTGCTTTAAATGTTTCCCAAACCTCTTTTAAAACGGGTATACCAACAGGCAGATAAGCCAGAATATACCAGTAAACCCGCAACTGATTAAAGAGCGGAACCTCAAAAAGATGATCGAATGCCAGACCAATAATCAGCATGGCCGCAGTGGTTATAACCGGCAAATAGGTTTTTAACGAAGAAGGGTCGCCACCATGATCGTGATCATGTTCATCGCCCTCATGATGCGTATGTGTATGTGGCTTTTCTGTATGTTTTTTGCTGCTGCAGCAGCCATCTTCTATATGTGGGGTTTCGGATACGTTCATTGCTTTTGTTTCGGATAAATCAAAAATAGTTAAAATTAGCGGGCCTTTATTCTTAATTATTCTTAATCATTCTTAATAAGAAAAAAAATGACAACCATACAATAAAATTTGTTAAAAAATGTTAATAGTATATCAAGATGTAAAAAATTATGAAATCGTTCAGATCATTATTCTTCCCATCAGAATTGCTCCGCAGACTTGGTTTAACCAAAATCTACTACTGGTTTAACAAGTAATATTTATATTATATTGCTTGTCTATTAATTAGTATTTCATAAATTTCGCCAAAATACTAACTTATTCAAGCGAATGAAATACCAAAATTTAAAACGATATTTTGCAGCATTAGGTATTATTGCTGCTGGTTTTTCGGTTAATGCACAGGTACCCAAAAAATTTATTGACCCGGCCAACATGGATTTATCTGTTAAACCGGGTGATGACTTTTACCAGTATGCCAGTGGTACCTGGGTAAAAAACAATCCCGTTCCGGCTAAAGAAACCCGCTGGGGCAGCTTTAACGAACTGCGCGACTTTAACATTAATGCCGTTAGAACGCTGGTTGAAGAAGCTGCTGCTGACAAAACCGCTCCTGCTGGTTCTGTAAAACGCAGGGTTGGCGATTTCTATACTGCTGCCATGGACAGCCTGACCATTGAAAAACTGGGCTACACTCCTATTAAACCTGAATTGGTTAAAATTAGCCAGATAAAAAGTATCCCCGAAGTATTGGATCAGGTAGCCTATATGCGTACAAACGGACTTGGTGGCGGTATGTTTGGATTAGGCGTTGGACAAGACCGTAAAAATGTAAACAAATACATGGTTAACCTGGGCCAGGGTGGTACAACCTTACCAGACCGCGACTACTACCTGAACAACGACGAACGCAGTAAAAAAATACAGGAAGCTTACCACACTTACATGGTTACCTTGTTTACTTTAACAGGTAGCAATGCTGCAACAGCCGAGCAAAAAGCAAATACCGTTTTTAGAATAGAAAAAGCATTTGCCGAAGCACAAATGAGCCGACTGGAAATGCGCGATCCTTATAAAACATACAACAAATTTACGGTTGCCGATTTCAGCAAAACCACTCCAGGCATTAACTGGGCTACTTACCTGAACAAATTTAAAATTACGGGTCAGGATACAGTTTTGGTTTCAGCTCCTAAATTCTTTGTGAGCCTCGATCAGATGTTAAAAACCATTCCGGTTGCCGATTGGAAAACCTACCTGGAATGGAATGTTTTAAAAGGTTCTGCATCCAGCCTGAGCAGCCCGTTTGTGAAAGCAAGTTTTGCCTTTACACAAGCTCAAACCGGACAAAAAACACAAACCCCTCGCTGGCAGCGCATGTCGTCGTTAACAGATGGTACCATTGGCGAATTGCTGGGTCAGCTTTATGTTGCTAAATACTTCAAACCTGAAGCAAAAGCACGTATGAACGAAATGATCAGCAACCTGAGAAAAGCTTTTGAAATCCGTATTAACGGACTGGATTGGATGAGCTCTGAAACCAAAAAGAAAGCGCTTGAAAAATTACATGCCTTTACACCAAAAGTTGGTTACCCGGATAAATGGAAAGATTATGCAGGACTGGAAATCAATAAAAACACTTACTATCAGAACTTACGTAATGCCAGCAAATGGTCGTACGATGAAATGATTAAACAATTGGGTAAACCAGTAGACCGTACCCGTTTTGGTATGACTCCGCCAACGGTTAATGCTTATTACAGCCCTACCCTGAACGAAATTGTATTCCCGGCGGGTATTTTACAGTTTCCTTTCTTTGATCCAAATGCCGACGATGCAATTAACTACGGTGGCATAGGTGCCGTAATCGGACATGAAATGAGTCATGGATTTGACGATAGCGGCAGCCAATACGATGCAGCTGGTAACCTGAAAAACTGGTGGACTGCTGAAGACCGTAAAAAGTTTGAAGAAAAAGCAAAAGCACTTGGCGAACAGTTTGATGCCTACACCGTTTTAGATACCATTCATGTAATCGGTAAATTAACAATGGGCGAAAACATCGGAGACCTTGGTGGTTTAAATGCTGCTTATACAGCCTTTAAAATGACAAAACAAGGCCAAAGCAATGAAAAAATCGATGGTTTTACACCAGATCAGCGTTTCTTCCTTTCGTGGGCACAGGTTTGGAGAGGAAACATCCTTCCAGAAACAGCTGCGCAGTTAATCAAAACCGATTCTCACTCGCCAGGTCCTTACCGTACCATTGGTGCGCCGGTAAACATGGACGCCTGGTACGAAGCATTCGATGTTAAACCTGGTGATAAATTATACAAAAAACCAGAAGACAGAATAAGAATGTGGTAACCCGCTCTTAAATTACCCCTTCATTGCGTGTAATTTATTCGTGAACCACCATGTAAAAACGTCCTGATAATTCAGGACGTTTTTTTTGTTTACTATCTCCTATTTCTGTAAATTAATGACCGTTAAAACCCCTTTATACAGGAACAGGGTAATTCTTTAACTTAATCATTCTATCTTTGGATCAGAAATCAAATCATTTTTACAATGATCAGAAAGTTTAAAATTATCCTCCTGCTGTCAATGTCTGTCTTTTATGCATCGGCACAAAACGCTTTACAACCTGTTGATTCTTTAATTAACAAGACCAATGCAGCCTGGCCCATCATCCAGCAATGGTTAAACACTGCAAAAAACAAAGTAGAAGTACTCGAAGCCGATCCGGAAGTTGCCCGAACAGCTTTATACCAGGCACAGGTTAATACATTTTCCACTTTGGGCTCCGTTATATACCATACCGGCGGCATCCTTGTTGATAATGGATGGATCCGGATTTTAGGTTCGGGTAATCCAAAACTAAACCGCTCCATTGCACAATGGAACAAAGGAAAAACCATTAATGCCTATGGCGATCAACCAGGTTATTTATTGGTTGCCGACGATGCCGTTGGTGGCTTTTTTGCCATCAATTACGGCGAATTAGGAACAGATCTTAAAAACGTTTATTACCTGGCACCCAACAGTCTGCACTGGGAACCTTTGGGAGCCGGTTATTCTGAATTTATCCTGTTCTGTTTCGACAGCGATCTTTCTAAATTTTACGGAGGGCTGCGCTGGAAAACCTGGGATCAGTTCATCTCCAACCTGGATGGAAATAAAGTTTACAGCTTTAAACCTTATTTATGGTCGGAAGAAGGAACAGACATTGATAAATGCAGCAGAAAAATAACAGATATTGAAACACTTTATCATTTCAACATCGAAAAGCAACAGGAAATAAATGCCAAACCAAAAAACTAACAGGCATTTTTTATTGCAATCTACTTAAAAAACATGAACATCATTACCCAAACAGCCGATGGCTCCAATACGCTTTACAATGAGTCTATAGGCGAACATTACCACAGCAAACACGGAGCTTTACAGGAAAGTAAACATGTTTTTTTAGAAGCTGGCCTTAAATTTA
>JASLGV010000492.1 GCA_030149995.1 Pedobacter sp. | reverse complement strand
AAGCTGCTCAGTACACCCATTTTTAAGTCGTAGGCAGAAACTTTCAGGTTTTCAATACCGGTTAAATCGAGCACATAACTGGTAATCAGTGCGGCCATTACGATCATATCTACCCGCAGGGGAATGAGCCCCTTCATTTCGACACGCTGCTGGTGAGTAGAAGAAATAAGGGTATGGGCTAAGCTCCGGTACGCTGCATAATCGAATGGAGCAGATTTTAATTCTTTTATGCCCATTTCTGGTGATAACATGCCTGCAAAAGTTTCAAATGCACCAGCCGAACCGATTAAAGAGGTTGGCTGGTGTATTTTACAAATATCCTTTAAATCTGCCAGCAGGTGATCCAAATGCTGGTGAATGTTGTTTGCATCTTCTGTGCTGAGCGGATCGGACTTAAAAAAAGCCTGCATTAAGCGTGCTGCCCCCACATTATAGCTTTTTTTCCAGAATAAATTTTCTGTATCGCATAAAATAAACTCGGTACTGCCACCGCCAATATCCATAATAAGTGAAGACCCTGTTATGGCTCCGCTCAATTTAACACCTTCGTAAATTAACTGTGCTTCTTCTTCTCCACTAATTACATCGATCGAGATACCTGCCTGATCTTTGGCTGCCCGGATAAAATCAGCACCGTTTTTTGCGCCCCGTGTGGCAGAAGTAGCGGTTGCCTTTACCTGTTGCACACCATAAGCTTTAAGTGTTTCGCTAAAATCAATCAGGGTATTAATACCCCGTTCAAAGGCTGCGGGAATGATGATCTGATCGTTTAAACGTCCTTCGCCAAGTTTTACAGGCACATTGGTTTTATAGATAATGCTGAAATGTTTTTGGTTGGTTTCGGCTATAATTAAATGAAAGGTATTGGTACCAAGGTCTATTGCGGCTGTTCTCATCGGGTAAAGATCGTACTAATGGGTTAGATACTGTGCTTTTAAATAAAAATTATTCTTTTTTTATGCTTTGTAACGAAACCACTTAACCATTTCCTTAAAACTTGCTTTTTTACCATACATCAGAATGCCTATGCGGTATATTCTGGAAGCAAACCACACAGTAGCTACAAAGCCAACAACGAGGATGGCCATCGATAAAGCCAGTTCCCAGCCCGGCACGCCATACGGTAAACGTACAGCCATGGCAATGGGCGAGGTAAAGGGGATCATAGAAAGCCAGAAAGCTATGTTTCCATAGGGATCGTTGGTTACGACACTTAAAGAGAGTGCATAACCCAAAAGCAACGGCATCATAACCGGCATCATAAATTGTTGCGTTTCCGTTTCACTGTCTACGGCCGAACCAATGGCAGCATACAGTGCACTGTAAAACAAGTAACCACCCAAAAAGTAAAAAGTAAAAATGATGGCTATTTTTCCAAGTTCGAGGTTTTCTATGCTTTTCTGTACATTCAGCAATGGGTTATCCTGGGCGGGCAATTGCTGAATTTGCTGGCTACCGGTGGCACTTACACTTGTTTGTGCTTTCTGCTGAATTTTGGTTACTTCATCCTTACCAATAAAAAGACCCACCGCCAGAGCAGAAATAGAAGTTGTAAGTACAATCCAGAGTAAAAACTGCGTTAAACCCACCAGGGCAATACCAATTATTTTACCCATCATCAGTTGAAAAGGTTTTACCGAAGAGATCATGACCTCAATAATTCTGCTTGTCTTTTCTTCAATTACACCCCGCATTACCTGTACACCGTACAGCATGATAAACATAAACATCAGAATGCCTGCTACAAATGCAATAATGGTACTGGCACCGGCACTGCTGTTTTCTTCTTTGCCCGTATCGCCAATTTTTTTAATCTCAATATCGACACTGCTTTTAAGCTGGTCTAAATCTGACTGGGAAATACCCGACTTCTTTAATTTATAATCCCGGATCAGTCCTTCTACACCATCGGCAATGCGACCTTCTAAACTTAATCCCGCTTGTTTGTTTCCGATTAGCTGGATGCCAGCGGGTGTTTCTACCTTAAAATCGGGTAAATACAGAATGTAATCATAATCCGTTTTGGATAGATTTTTCTTTAATGCATCAAAAGATTCGTCTGTATAGGTATAGGTTACGTTTTTATTGGAAGTTAGCTTTTCGGTAAGGGTTTTATTTGCATTTACAACAGCCACTTTATCGGTTTTATCGCTAATACCTTTATAAGAGAAGTAAATAATAAGTCCGTAAAAGCCGGCAATAATTAGTGGGGTTAAAAAAGTCATAATCAGAAACGACTTTTTCTTTACCCTTGAGAGGTATTCTCTTTTTATAATTAATAAAATTTTATTCATCGTTATCTTCTTTTTACGCTGTCTATAAAAATATCGTTCATACTCGGAATTACTTCTGTAAGATGCTGTATGCTAACCAGGGGAAGCATATAGGCCAGCACATCGTTTATATTAAACGCATCTTTTAACCTGAATTTTAATCGTTTTCCATGTTTAAGTTCGCTGTATTCGAGTATCTCAAACAACGACTGATTGTTGAAATCGGCGGTACCTGCATATTCGATTACGTAGGTATTGTTCCGGTAGGAAGCTTTAATTTCATCAACCGGGCCACCCAGTATCTTTTTAGACTTATCAATCAGGGCAATGCTGTCGCAAAGTTCTTCTACACTTTCCATTCGGTGTGTAGAGAAAATGAAAGTAGTACCCGTAGCATTTAATTCGAGAATTTCATTTTTAATGAGATCGGCATTTACAGGATCAAATCCCGAAAATGGTTCATCTAAAATGATGAGTGGCGGATTGTGCAGAACGGTTGCCACAAACTGTACCTTTTGCTGCATGCCTTTACTCAGGTCTTCTACTTTCTTATTCCACCAGCCACCCATCTCTAATTTTTCAAACCAGTAACGGATGCGTTTGGTGGCTTCTGCGGTATGCAGACCTTTAAGTTTCGAGAGGTAGAGTACCTGTTCACCGATTTCCATCTTTTTGTAGAGGCCACGTTCTTCCGGTAAGTAACCAATCTGGTTAATATGCCGGCTGCTGAGTTTTTCTCCGTTAAAGGTTACGGTTCCACTATCAGGAGCGGTAATCTGCGTAATGATTCTGATTAAAGAGGTTTTTCCGGCACCATTTGGCCCTAAAAGGCCAAATATTTTGCCTTGTTCAACCTCCAGGCTTACGTGGTCGAGGGCACGGTGATTGGAATATTGCTTAACAATATTTTCTACACTTAACATATATCGTTTAATTGTTTTAGTTGCTTATTAGAAATCTAAATCTGCCAAACGTTACAAGATAATTGTTTTTTATGATAAAAAAGTTTACCGTTCTAAAGGTAGAAAGTTAAATCAGCTGCCGGAGTTCTTGGGCATTTTGCAGGGCTGCGGTTCCCCAGGTATTGTTAAAGTATACAAAAACCTGTTTAGTTACTTCTGGAATGGCTTTCTTAAAATCAGTAAGCGTTGCCGTGCTGTAAGCAGATTTATACAAAACAGGTTTTCCGTGAAACCGGTAATAGATGTCGCTTGTATTTTGAATAACCAAATCGGGCAGGTCTGAAGGGTAACTCTGTCCGCAAAAAATTAAATGGTTTTGTGCCAGCTGTTGGTATACATCTGAACGCCACCAGCTGGAATGCCTGAATTCGACGGCATTTTTAAAACGGTTGTCTAAGTTGTTGAGCAGAAGCTCCAGGCGTGCTTCGGTATAGGTAAATTTTGGTGGGAACTGTAGTAAAATACAGCCAAGTTTTTCTTTTAACCCAGCCGATATGAGCTGATAGAAATCCTGCATGAGTGCTTTGCAATCAACAAGTTGTTTGTAATGGGTAATTAACCGGGGTGCTTTACAGGTAAATAAAAAATCTGTCGGACTTTCTGTATGCCATTTATGAAGTGATTTTTCTGAAGGCAGTTTGTAAAAGGTAGAATTGATTTCTATGGTATTAAAGTGGGTACAGTAATATTTAAACCATTCTTTTTGTGGCAGCCCTTTAGGATAGAATATTTCTTTCCACTCGGGGTAGTAAAAGCCAGAACAACCAATGTACCATTCCATATAGGTACAACAGTTGAGCAGAGCGTTGGTTTAGTTTAAAATTGGCTATTGTGTTTGGCATGGATGGAAGAAGAAAGATTTTGCCAATAAAAAAGCCATTGCATTGGCAATGGCTTTTTAAGGATGTTTGAACTTTTATTCGAAATACTCTTTCATTCTTTCGAAGAAGTTTTTCTCATTTTTACCTGGCTGCGGTTTAAAGTTCGGTGATTCGCGCAATTTTTCTAATGTACTGCGTTCTTCGCTGCTTAAAGCCTTAGGTGTCCAGATGTTAATATGTATAATTTCATCTCCGCGGTGGTAAGAATTTACCTCTGGTAAACCTTTACCTTTCAGGCGTAACAGTTTACCACTTTGGGTACCGGGTTCAATTTTAATTTTAGCTTTACCATCAATGGTAGGTACTTCAACACTCATACCGAGTGCTGCATCTACAAAGCTCAGGTGCAAATCGTAAACAATATTATTGCCTTCGCGTTTTAAAGTTTCGTGTGGTGTTTCTTCAATCAGGATAATCAGATCGCCCGGTATGCCGCCATTTGGTGCAGCATTTCCTTTTCCACTCATGCTTAGCTGCATGCCTTCGCTTACACCAGCCGGAATGTTGATGGTAATGGTTTCTTCGCCACGTACAACACCGTCGCCATGACATACATTACATTTTGCGGTAATTTGTTGTCCGCTGCCATTACAAGTAGGGCAGGTAGAAGCGGTTTGCATCTGGCCCAGAATGGTGTTGGTTACTCTTCTTACCTGTCCGCTGCCCCCGCAGGTATTGCAGGTGCTTACAGACGAACGGTCTTTTGCTCCGGTTCCATCGCAGGTTTTGCAGGAAATAAGTTTGTTAACCTTAATTTTTTTCTCTGCACCGTGTGCAATTTCTTCGAGGGTTAACTTAACTTTTATACGCAGGTTGGAGCCTTTGGCTACCCTGCGGCCACCACGTTGCTGGCCACCGCCGCCGCCAAAAAAGCTTTCGAATGGATTGCCACCGCCGCCAAAAATATCGCCGAACTGACTAAAAATATCGTCCATGTTCATGCCACCGCCACCATAACCGCCACCGGCAGCACTGCTGCCTACACCAGCATGGCCAAACTGGTCGTAACGTTGTTTTTTCTCCGCATTGCTTAAAACTTCATAAGCTTCTGCTGCCTCTTTAAACTTATCTTCGGCCGCTTTATCACCCGGATTTTTATCGGGATGGTATTTAATAGCAAGCTTGCGGTAAGCTTTTTTTATCTCATCCGCTGCTGCGCTTTTACTTACGCCTAATACGTCGTAATAATCTCTTTTGCTCATTTTCTTTTTAATCGTTGGATGAAAGAATAACCCTACAAAGTATCTGTAAAGCTTCTATCACTCAGAATTCCTTATGCACCCACTACCACTTTTGCAAAGCGGATTACATTATCATTTAAAGTATATCCTTTTTCCACTTCGTCAATTACTTTTCCTTTCAGCTCTTCTGTTGGTGCAGGTATATTGGTAATGGCTTCGTGAAAATCAGTATCAAATGTTTTACTGATGCTTTCTATATCTTTTAATCCTTTTTGTGCCAGGATATTCTTTAATTTCTGGTGAACAAGTAGTACGCCTTCTTTAACAGGTTCAATATCAGCGGCGTTTTCCATTGCTTTTAAGGCACGGTCAAAATCATCCAGCACTGTTAATAAAGAAACAATTACATCTTTTCCAGCTGTTTGCAGTAATTCTACACGTTCTTTTTGTGTACGGCGTTTGTAATTGTCAAATTCAGCATATAAACGTAAATATTTGTCGTTCAGCTGCTGAACTTCTTCCCGAAGCTTTTCTTCTTCTGTTAATTCAACCTTTTGTTCTTGTTTATCTGCGTTTGTATTTTCTGCAGATTCGTTTGTTGGATTCTCAAAAGTATTTTCAGGGTTATTTTCAGTATTCATGGTATGCGCTCCTTTATCGTTATTTTTCTTCTTGTTAAACATAATACCAGCTCAAGTTTTTTTGTTTCAATCTCAACTATTTTGCCATAAACGTAAACCAGCCAAGCTGTCAGATTTATTTCAAATTATCTGAACAGTTTGGCTGATATGCTGACGGGTGTCAGTTATTTTATGCTAATTGTGCATCTTCATGTACAATTCCGTTTTCACATTTTATAATGCGCGAAGGGAAGGTACGGATGATGTGATAATCGTGTGTGGCCATTAAAACAGCTGTTCCGTTCTGGCTTATTTGCTTTAACAGTGTAACTATTTCTTCTGAGGTTTCCGGGTCGAGGTTACCGGTCGGCTCATCGGCCAGAATAATCTCCGGATCGTTTAACAAGGCGCGTGCAATTACAATGCGCTGTTGTTCTCCACCCGAGATTTCATGAGGCATTTTTTTAATTTTTGAACGTAGACCTACCTTATCCAGCACATCTTTAATGCGCTCATTAATTAATTTTTCATCTTTCCAGCCCGTAGCTTTTAATACAAACTCAAGGTTCTTTTCAATGGTACGGTCTGTAAGCAACTGGAAATCCTGGAATACAACGCCCAGTTTTCTGCGCAGAAAAGGTACTTGTCTTTCTGTCAGGTTTTTAAGGTCGAAACCAGCAATGTGTCCGCTTCCGTTGCCAATATGTAAATCGCCGTATAAAATTTTAAGCAAGCTACTTTTACCCGAACCGGTTTGCCCAATTAGAAATACAAAGTCTCCTTTTTCGATGTGTAGATTTACGTTTGAGAGTACTAAATGTTTTTGTTGAAAAACATCAACATTGCTTAAATGAATAACCGAATTTCCTGCCATTTTTATATTTCCAATTTAGCTATTTGCCCGAAAGGCAAATCTTTAACCATTTGCATAATGTAATCAAGCTTGTCGCCAAGCCCCAGTTTATCCAGCGATTTATCTGGTCTGTCAACTCTGAAATAAGCCAAAAGTGTGAACTTCTCATCCCGTAATTGCACATAATCGGGAATTTTGGCGATGCCTTTTACTTTAATGATGTACATTGTGTTCAAAAATAGCATTTACAATCGATAAGCGAAAGCAAGACTTTGTTTTTTAACCAATACAAAAGGTTAACAAGTGCAGGGATGATGTTTTTATACGTGTTTAAGTTATCTGATAAGCATTACCCAACCTGAATAGGTTTTAAAATCTTCGTTAAAATAAAGGGTGTAATAATAAGGTGCTGCGGGCAGTTCTTTTCCATTATACTTGCCATCCCAGGCTTTAAACAGACCATTATTCTGATAAACGACCTGTCCGTAGCGGTTGATTACTTTCAGCTGCATATTTGGAAAGGCCGCTGCTGCGGGAATATCCCAGGTATCGTTTACGCCATCGTTGTTGGGGGTAAATGAATTGGGAATGATAATTTCGGGATATACTTTTATAAAAACCTGGTCGCTGTTTGGCTGGCAACCTGTTAGCGAGGTAACATGCAGCGTATAAGTTATATCGGCAGGTGGCGTGGCAACAGGATTTAGTTTGGTGGGATCGTCGAGGTAATCTGCCGGCGTCCAGAAATACTGAACATCACCCTTGCTGCCCTCAATTTTTCCATTTAAAGTAACTGATTTGCCCTTGAATATTTTTTGGTCGGGACCGGCATTTGCAACCGGATTTTTTATAACATTAAGGGTACTGGTTTGGGTGGCACTGCATGCACCGTTTGAAACGGTTACGGTATAGGTTGTTGATTTTTTAGGAGTGGCCAGCGGGTTGGCTATATTGGGGTTTGATAAACCTTCGGCGGGGAACCATTTGTAAGAGGTACCGCCGCCGGCCTGTAACTGCACACTTGCCGATTCGCATATCGAGGTAGAAGAAATGTTAACCGTTGCTGTTGGCGGCGGTAAAACATTTAAGGTGGTTTGGCTGGTGTTGGTACAGCCATTCGTACTTATTTTAACGGTGTATACACCATTATCGGCCAGTGTTACCTGATTTAAGACCGGATTTTTATCGGTCGAAAACAGATCTCCATTGGGTTTTCTCCACTCAAAGCTGGTACCTTCTGATACAAAAAACTGAGCATTTCCACCCACACATACCGGCCCGCTGCTGGTGGCAATGGGGTTGGGAATTGGATAAATATTAATCGTAAGCGGACTGGAAGCAATGCGGCAGCTTGCCGAATTGATATTGCTACGCTCTGCGGCCAGTAACCTGAACTGGTATGTGCCCGCAGGTTTGTTTGCCGAAGAAAAAATAGTACCCGTATTTGTTTCTCCCGGTAAATCTATCCAGCCTGCACCTGTATTGGTTTGCCATTGGTAAGCCGGATCGGCATAAGTTCCGGTAGAAACATTTACAGAAAGGTTAAAGGTTTTGGCAACGCCAAGGCATATGCCCGATTGTGTAGAAGCCAGATCGATAGATGGATTCATAACAGGGCCACAGGGCCTGAAAGTAATATCGTCAAGGGCAAGGTCGTTTCCAGTTCCGCCGGGGCCGTTGTTAATCATTTTTAAAACAATATCGGTTACGCCGTTGGGTGTGGTAAAAACCAGTCCGTATTGTTTCCAGGTAGGGGTGCTGCTTTCGGGAATGTTGTTTGTATTATAAGGGATCGAAAGCTGGTTGCCTTGCAAATCGTATATACCGAAGGTAATATTGGGCTTGTTGCCCGAATAGTTGAGCAGGTTAATGATCCAGGCAGCAAATTCGTATGTGGTTCCCGGGCACAAGTCTGTAATGGTGGTTTGATAAAATATACCCGGGGTGGTCGATGCATTTACAACCATCATGTAACCATCCGGATCGTTTGGGGTGTGGTTGCTGATCTGGTGCCAGCCCGTAGTGCTGTTGTGCATGCCAAAGGTATTTTTGGCAATGGTGTATTCGCCATCTTCGGGTGTGCCTGTTACATAGCGATAATTGGTGGTGGTACTGGTTAAAGGAGCACCAAAGGTGGCGCCACCCGAACCAAAATTGATGTTTTTAACCGGATCGCCCAGGGTACCCTGGCAAACAGCTTGTCCGAAAGCAAGATGAGAAAGGACAATTAAAAAAAATAAGAGATTGAAACGCATTCGTTTATTGCTGTTTAGCGCAATATCTGTATTGTTTTTTTAATTTAATAGTTATGCTGCCTGTCAAATCGCTGTTTAACCGGTTGGTTTTTAGTTTGATGGATTTATAAGTAATTTATATCCCTTGCTTCGTTATGGGGAGGGAAGCAAGGGAAGTATTTTTTTAAACCAGCTGATTTAAAAAATCGATGGTATTTACATCATCAGCATAATCCCATAATCTGGGGTGCTGGCTTTGCCCAAATTCAAAACTACGTAGTTTTAAAGGTGTTTGGGTTACAATACACTGAATGTTCCGGGCTTGTTCTGTTAAAATATTTTCAAGCACTTCTATGTTCTTATAGGTTTCGTAATATACAACTGCCAGTGGAGAAGCCATGCCGGCATCTTCTTTAAGCAGTAAAAATCCATTATCAAAATGGGGTGCCGCATTCACGAGATAAATGGATTTATTATAATCGTAGTTGTTATTATATTTGAAATGGTTGATAACAGCCTGGTAACTTTCAATGCCTTCGAAGAATTTAGCAACATCGTAGCCTTCAGGGAAATACAATTTTGATACATTACGGCAACCCAATCCGAAATAATCAAAAATATCGGCACCAAGTGCTTTTAGTTCATCTGTACTTTCTGTTCCGCTTAAAACGGCTACACTGTTTCGGTTTTTTCGGATAATGTTGGGCACCTTGCTAAAATAATAATCGAAATAACGTGATGAGTTGTTGCTGCCGGTGGCAATAACCGCATCAAAATCTGTTAAACGTTCTACATATATAATATGGGCTTCAAAAGCAGGTTCTATATCCAGCAGGGCTTTTAATACAATTTTAATCAGCCGGTCGTCTGAAGATGAAGGTTTTATCAGTGCTATATTTCCGGTGGCCAGCACACATAAAACATCGTGCAAACCAACCATAGGGATGTTACCAGCCAGGATAAGGCCTATTTTTTTAGGGTTTGGATTAAACACAACCGATTGGAACCAGGTAGTCAGATCGGCTGGTTGCAGCATTTCGGCAAAAGAATTTACAGACTTTTTAATGTTCTCTTCTGTAAACCAGGCATTGCTGTTTTGAGCAGCCAATAAGGCATTTTCAAACGCCTGATCGGGTTGAGCCAGTAATTTGCCTAATTTACCGAAAGCAAGAATTACCTTATCCTGAGTTAATGCTGACATATTTAGAATTATTATTAAAAGTTTATGTATTATATTTGTAGCCGCAAAGGTAAACTAAGCAAGGAGAATTAGACGAAAACATGGCAATTAAAATAACAGACGAATGTATAAATTGTGGGGCATGTGAACCGGAATGCCCTAATAATGCAATTTACGATGCCGGTACTGCATGGCGTTTTTCTGACGGAACGAATTTAAACGGTATTATAGATTTTGGAAATCAGCAGATAGACGCAGAAGCTTCGCAGGAAGCTATTTCTGATGAAGTTTATTACATTGTATCCGATAAGTGTACAGAATGTAAAGGTTTTCATGATGAACCACAGTGTGCAGCTGTTTGTCCGGTAGATTGTTGCGTTGATGATGAAGACATCCGCGAAACGGAAGAAGAATTATTGGCTAAAAAAGCCTGGTTGCATCAGGAAGGTTAATAACCATTAAGATATAGTAAAAGTCCTGATGAAAATCAGGACTTTTTTATTTTTGGGTAAGTACATCGCCCAGTCCTAAACATCGCATTTATTCGGCACAATTAAAACCGGACAAGCTGATTTTCTGGCCACATGTTCTGCTACACTTCCCATCAGGAAATGGTACAGGCCCGTACGTCCGTAAGTACCAATAACAATCAGGTCAGATCCCCATTCGTCAGACTGTTGAATAATACCGTGCGCTGCCGAGTCGACCGAACTTAAATGAGTGGTTTTAATCTGGCGGCCAAATTTGGCTTCAATTTCATTGAACAGCTGACTGCTGTTTTCGGCACTGTTGTCGTACGTTTCCAAAAAAACAGGTGCCAAGGTAAGATCGGGGGTAATATTTGCGGGAACAGGCTCAATGATGTTAACCAGGGCTACTTCTGCGCCAAACTTTTCGGCCATTTCATAACCAGCTTTTGCAGCTTTTTCAGAGCAGGCACTGTTGTCAATTGCGATTAATATTTTTTTTATGTTCATGGCGTTAAAAGTTTATTGTTCTTTTAAAAATAACAATTTTGAGGGTTAAATGTTCAGTAATACAGGTATTTTATTAGTTTTAGGAAATTATTCTTGCGCATAGAAAAATGGAAAATCAATATGGAATTTGCCGGGTAGCCATTGCCCCTTTAAGGGCCGAACCCTCAGACCGGGCAGAAATTGCCTCCCAGCTGTTATTTGGCGAACATGTAGAAATTATCCAGAAGGAAGCAGCCTGGTGGCTTATTCAAAATGGATACGATGGTTACGAGGGCTGGGTCGATTTCAGACAGCTTGCACCCATCTCGCAGCAGGAATTTGTAGACTTGCATGATTGCAGGTTATTGGCTCCGCAAAACTTTAATAATGTACTGAAAGCAGCCGATGGCAGCCTTTACCACCTGAGTGCCGGCAGTAATTTACCGTTTTACAGTGGTGGTTATTGCTATGCGGGCAAAGAAAAATTCGAAGTTACTTTTGAACCACACAACAGCACAGAAACCAACTTTGAAGCGGATTTGAAGCGTACCACGCTGTTTTTTCAAAATACGCCTTATTTATGGGGTGGCCGCAACATGTTTGGTCTGGATTGTTCAGGTTTTGTGCAAACGGTTTTTAAACTTTTGAACATTAAGTTAAGGAGAGATGCTTTTCAGCAGGCAGAACAAGGAGCGCTCGTTGGTTTCCTGGCCGAATGTAAACCAGGAGATGTGGCTTTCTTTGATAATGCAGAAGGACGCATTACCCACGTAGGGATTATGCTGAGCAGCAGTGAAATTATCCATTCGTCGGCAAAGGTACGCATTGATCCGATAGACGATCAGGGGATTTTTAATAAGGAATTAGGGAAGTACACGCATAAACTGCGTATTATAAAACGTTTTGTAGCCTAAAAACAAAGGTAATTATAAAAACCGCCCTGTATATGCCAATGTATACAGAGCGGCTTGTTTTTAAATTACTTCCCAAATCATAATCTGCCGGTCATCGCCGGTCGAAATCAGGTAACGCCCGTCGGCAGACCAGATAATCTTATTAATGGAGTGGGTATGACCAATACCCGCCTTTTCAATACTGAGGATTTTATAAAGTTTAAAATTTTCGGCATCCCATATTTTAATGCTTTTATCCTGACTGCCGGTTGCAAAACAGGGCAGTGTTGGATGAAAGGCAATATTATAGATTGTAAACATGTGTGCCGCAATGTTTTCGCGGAGTTTGTGAGCCGGTAAATCCCATACTTTTAGTTGTGCATCGCGGCTTCCAGAGAGCAGGTATTTACCCGTTGGGTGGTAGGCCAGTGCCGTAATACCCAGTTCGTGCCCTTCGAGGCTTTGAAGTAAGCTATAATCTTTTAAACTATAAATCCGGATCAGGTGATCTTTGGCGCCAATGGCCAGTTCAGACTGATCGGGCGAAATGGCCATGGTTCTCACGGTGCTGTAGGAAGCCTGAAAACGATAAATTTCTTTAAAATCATCGAGCGACCAAACAGCAATGGTTCCATCTTCGCTACAGGTTAAAAGTTCCTGCTTACTTGAAACGGTTAGTATGTTGAAAATGGGTTTTAAGTGCGCACTAATCCGGAAGGTAACACGTTGCTCGTTAAAATCGTATACGCTGAATGCCCCACTTCGTTCTCCAACAAACAAGCGGTCGTTAAAGTAATGTAAACAATAAACAGAGCTTGGTACAGGCATTTTAACCATTACAAAAGACATGGTTTCGAGCGACCATTCTACCACTCCTTTATCATTGCCGGCACTAAAAAAAATGCCTTCCTTTCCCGAATTGGTAAGTGCGTATACCGGATTCTGATGTCCCGAAAATGTTTGCAGATGTTTAAGCATAACAATTATTTGATTCCCTGCAAAAGCTTACTGGTGTCTTTTTTCTAAATTTGATGCAATATCCCGGATCGATTTTCCTTTTTCCTTTAACAAAACCAACAAGTGAAAAACAAGGTCTGAAGCTTCATTTAAAAAATCTGTTTCCGTTTCTGCCAGGGCAGCAATAACCGTTTCTACGCCTTCTTCACCCACTTTCTGGGCAATTTTATTTAAACCTTTTTTGCGTAGGCTGTTTACATAAGAATTGGCTGTGGGATTTTCGTAACGGTCTGATATGATGTTTTCCAGCTCAAAAATGAAATTCTGATTAAAGCTTGTGTTAAAGCAGCTGCGGTTTCCGGTATGGCAGGTGGGACCAATCGCGCTGGCCTTTATGAGCAACGTATCGCGGTCGCAATCTACCGAAAGATCTTTTACATGTAAATAGTGACCACTGGTTTCTCCC
>JASLGV010000456.1 GCA_030149995.1 Pedobacter sp. | reverse complement strand
GACGATGACGGAATGTACGACCCGGATAACCCAAAATAAACACAAAATCCTCTTCGCTGGTACCTTTAGGATTTACCTTTAAAAATTTCTTTGGCTTATAAGGAACATTATCCTTAGAATATTTGGCCGGTTTTCCATCTTTGCCTACATAAGCACGCATAAAAGAGAAATCGCCCGTATGACGTGGCCATACCCAGTTATCGGTTTCACCGCCATATTCACCAATGTTTCTGCTTGGTACATAAACCAGGCGCACATCCTGAATGGTTTTATAACGGAAAAGCACGTATGTTTTACCAATAAACATTTCAGAAACTTCCGCTTTAATGGTCGGATCTTTCTTTTCTACATCAGCGGCAATATTTTTCATCACCTCGTTTATCAGTTTAATACGAGAAGCCGGATCGGTAATCTGTGCAACGCTACCCAAAACCCGATCAGAAACATCTTCATAACTATCTGTTATACGACAAGTTAAGCCTTTTGCTTCAATTTCACGTTCACGTGTATTGGCAACAAAACCATTGGTAAGATAATCATGTTCCGGTGTACTGGCCAGTTGTACGGCACTGAAAGCACAATGATGATTGGTTACAATTAAACCTTCATCAGAAATAAAAGAACCTGTACAACCACCTACATTAACCAGTGCATCGACCAGACTTGGTGCATTGGGATTGTAAATTTCGTTCTGATTAATTTTAAGCCCAGCTTTTTTCAGATCCAGCTTATGAATTTCGCTTAGCGGAAACATCCCCTCATCTGGTGGAGTATAAGCCATCTGCAGCGCACCAAGCGCCAGCAAGGAAGTAAGAAGTAAGGTTTTTTTATTCATGTTGTGTTGTTTAAATGATTAAAAGGCCAAAATTAGCAATTTATGTGTAAATGCCTTTGTGTTGTTAAAATGTGACAATGGCATGTACGCAGCTGTTAAGAATATACTAACTTTGAATTTTAATTCAAAATCGCAGATTCATGGCAGAAGATTTAACCATAAGCAACGCTACCGATAAAAAAGCACAATACGATTCACTACTTCCACAAATTGAAGCGCTGCTTAGCGGCGAGTCAGATTTTGTAGCCAATATGGCTAATATATGTGCAGCACTTAAAGAGCAGTTTAACTGGCTTTGGGTAGGTTTTTACCTGGTAAAAGAGCAGGAGTTGGTTTTAGGCCCCTTCCAGGGACCGGTAGCCTGTACCCGTATCCAAAAAGGAAGAGGTGTGTGTGGCAGCAGCTGGGAACAGGCGCAAACACTGGTGGTACCAGATGTAGAGGCTTTCCCGGGACACATTGCCTGCAGCTCTAAATCAAGATCAGAAATTGTTTTACCATTAATAAAAGACCATGAGGTAATTGGTGTTTTTGATATCGACAGCGAAGAGCTTGAACAGTTTGATGAAACAGACGCTGTTTATTTACAAAAAGTTACAGATATTTTACTAAACAAATCATTTAATTAAAATTGAAACTCGATACCGGCTATTACCTTAATCCCGATGTCATCTTTCTTGCAAAAGATCTCTTGGGAAAAGTATTGTACACCCAAATAGACGGACAAGTTACAGCCGGTATTATTGTAGAAACAGAAGCCTATTTTGGCAAAGAAGACAAAGCTTCTCATGCCTATGGTGGCCGCCATACCGACCGTACATCCGTTATGTACCTCGAAGGCGGCCATTCTTATGTATACCTGTGCTACGGCATGCACCACCTGTTTAATGTAATCACCTCGGCAGCCGGCGAACCGCATGCCGTATTAATCAGGGCGGTTGAACCCCTTATTGGAACAGAAATTATGGAGTTAAGGAGGGGGATGCCGGCAAGCAAAGCTGCCATTTCTTCCGGCCCCGGCTCTGCGGCCAAAGCATTAGGAATAGACCGGAGCTTCAACAAAAAACAACTGAATGGTCCGGAAATATGGATAGAGACTTATCAAAGCTACCCGCCAGAAGCCATTGTAAGCAGCGAACGAATCGGGATTGCCTACGCACAGGAACATGCTTTGCTGCCTCTACGCTTTTATGTGCGTGGAAACAAGTACGTAAGCAAACCGAATAAAGGTTGATATTCAACTTTAAATAAAATACAAATTTCGAATAAGTTAAAATTGTTTTTATTGGAGCAGCCAACAATAATTGATGGCTGTTTTCTTCAGGAAAAATATTAAGAGAAGTTTTTCCCGAAGGATGGTGTAAGCACGTTTTACAACTGTAACATTCACGAAGCATAACAGAATGACAACAGATCCGAAATCCGTAAGGCTGTTATCTGTAACAACAGCTTTACCTACAATTTACTCCTCCAGGTGTATACTGAACAGTAACCTGCTTACTGATATGGAGTATCGAAGCATCATCGAAGCACAATACAAGTAAAGGCGGACTTGATGCGGGGTAGAGGCGGACTTGATAATGATCCGGAAAGTGGATTTGAAAGAAAAATTTAAAGTTTAAACCACCCTGTTTCAATATACGAATATTATAACTGCTTAACAAAATCCGGTTAAATTTACCTTGGGCAACACAACAGTATACAAGCTCTTCAGATCAAAAAGTAAAACACTTTCCCCTCATAAATTGCCTGCAAAACACATATTTTTAAATGGTTTTTTGTAATATTGAAACCATGAATTTTGAAAATACGCCTGCTTTTGCATCTGCACTGGATGCTGCCGATCCATTAAAACCATTCAGAGAACAATTTTTATTTCCAAAATTACAAGGAAAAGATTTTATATACCTGTGCGGCAACTCTTTAGGGCTTCAGCCTAAATCGGCAAAAGCAGCATTAGATAAACAACTCGACAACTGGTCGCAACACGCTGTAGAAGGTTGGTTTGAGGGCGAAACACCCTGGATGTATTACCACAAGGCACTGAAAAAGCTAATGGCACCTGTAGTAGGTGCAAGGGAATCAGAAGTTTGCCCGATGAACACCCTTACCGTTAACCTGCATTTCCTTATGGTAAGTTTCTACAAACCCCAGGGCAAAAGGTTTAAAATTATAATGGAAGCAGGTGCTTTCCCTTCCGATCAGTATGCCATAGAAAGCCAGGTTCGGTTTCATGGGTATGAGCCGGCAGAAGCCATCATAGAGGTGGCACCGCGTGCGGGAGAAGAAACACTGCGTACAGAAGATATACTAACACAAATTGAAGCCAATGGCGAAGAAATTGCCCTGGTCTTGTTTGGCGGTGTTAATTATTATACCGGCCAATGGTACAACATGGAAGCAATTACACGTGCCGGGCATGCCGCAGGCGCTTTTGTAGGTTTCGACCTCGCACATGCAGCCGGAAATGTACCGCTTAACCTGCACGATTGGGACATTGATTTTGCCTGCTGGTGTTCTTATAAATATCAAAACTCCGGCCCAGGCGGCATCAGCGGAATATTTGTGCATGAAAAACATTTTAACAATCCGGCACTTCACCGGTTTGCAGGCTGGTGGGGCTACCAGGAAAACCAGCGTTTTAAAATGGAAAAGGGGTTTATAGCCGAAGGGGGAGCCGATGGCTGGCAGGTAAGCTGCACACAAGTTATGCCAATGGCTCTGTACCATGCCTCTTTACAAATTTTTGAACAGGCCGGCTTTATTGAACCGCTCAGAAAGAAAAGTATAGCCTTAACTAATTACCTTCAATTCGTTATAAATGAGGTAAATAAATCATTAAAAACAACACAGTATAAAATTATAACACCATCTGCTTCAGAAGATCGTGGCGCGCAGCTCTCAATCATTGCAAAGGAAAAAGGCAAGGCCATTTTTGATGGATTGGTAGCCAATCATGTACTGGGCGACTGGCGCGAACCGGATGTAATCCGTTTGAGCCCGGTACCATTGTACAATTCATTTACCGACATACAACAAACCGGCGAGATTTTATTAAACGTAAGTAAAACCATCTTAAACAAGTAAGAGAAGTATGATTAATTACAATCCAAAAGACTGGATCACGTTTATTTTTCATGTGCACAAGGCCGATACCATTCGAAAGCTATGGCCCTTAATGCTCGCAGTAGCCATTTGCTCCGGGTTAATTGCTTATGCCGAACTCAATTTCCTGAAACTAACCGATGGAACCAATGTTAAAAACATCGGCATGATGCACAGCTTACTGGGATTTGTAATCTCCATGCTGCTTGTTTTCAGAACCAATACATCTTACGATCGCTGGTGGGACGGACGCAAATTCCTGGGCTCACTAACCAATGTAAGCCGCAACTTTGCCATGAAAATTAAGGCCTTGCAGCTTCCCGAAGAAGATGTCAGATTCTTTACATACGGTATTCCTAAATACGCTTTCGCCTTAAAA